>NZ_CDXDOR010000217.1:0-5422 GCF_978021225.1 Frankia sp. CeTa3Moorea
TACGAGGATTCCTGACGGGGCCGGGCGACGGATGTCGCGCGGGCCCTGGCCAAGTCAGCGCGCGAGCCACCCCCGGTAGGTGGTCCTGGCGATGGCGGCGCCGTCCTTGGCGATGAGGACGTCGCCCGAGGCGGCGGCGAATATGCCGGCGCTGTTGTCGGTGACGACGGTGCGATGGTCACCGTGGGCGGCGAGGGTGATCTTGCCCAGTTCGTCGAGCGCGAAGACCTCGGGGCCGGCGACGTTGCGGGTGCCCTGCAGCGGGGTGCCCACGCTGACGTCGGCCACGGCCTGGGCGACGTCGACCGCGGCGATGGGTTGGACGCGCGTGGCGGGCAGGCGGACGGTGTTCTCATCGGTGGTCCAGGACAGCGCCGCGTCGATGAACTCGAAGAACTGCGTGGCGCGGACGATCGAGTACGGCACGGGGCCGGCCTTGAGGATGTTCTCCTGCAGCACCTTGGCGCGATAGTAGACCAGGCCCGGCACCTGGTCGGCGCCCACGATCGAGAGGATGACGGCGTGGCTGACGCCGGCGGCCTTGGCGGCCGTGAGCAGGTTGTCCATGGTCGTCTGGAAGAACGCGGGCGAGGCGTCGTCGAAGGTCGGCGAGTTCGTCAGGTTGACGACGACATCGGCCCCCTCCATCGCCTCGGGCAGGCCCTGCCCGCGCAGCAGGTCCACGCCGGTGGACGGCGAGTGCGGCACTGCCTCGTGCCCGCTCGCGTTCAGGATCCGGACCACCTTCGATCCGATGAGCCCGGTCCCACCGATGACAGCGATCTTCATCTTCTTGGCCTTCCGGTTTCGCGGAGGTGAAATGTCCGATTATGTGGGTACGACGGGGCGGTCTAGCTGAGCTCACGGTCAGTTTGTGCGCGAGGCTCGGCGGTTCTTACGCCGGACGAGCTCCTCCTCGTCCACGAGCGAAAGCATCGGTTTGCCCGGTTCGCAGAGCATGGTGACGGTGAAGCGCACGGGGATGTCGTCGCGGTTGTTGCCGTCCTGGTAGTGGATGACGTCGCCACCCGGCTCCCAGAACGCCTCGCCGGCCCGGACGACACGCGCCGGCTCACCTTCGAGCTCGAACACCATCTCGCCGTCCAGCACATAGCCGAAGGCCGGTCCGGTGTGCCGGTGCGGAGGGGTACCAGGGTCGCCCGGCGGGAACTCGACGACGATGGTCATCGCGTGCGCACCCGCCGGGATGCAAGAAGGCTCCGTCTCCTGCACCACGGTGATCGCCGACTGCCACGCGTTCGATCGTGGCTTCTGCCCGGCGGTCGTCGACTCGACGCCCGACATGGAAAGACCTCCCTGGAGAAGGGGATGCGAAGGGTCCGCTCACCTCGTAAGACCGGACAACCACGCGGGTTGTGACGGCTCACCTCCTCTTGATTTCCCAGACCTGACCGGTCGCACGCCAAGGATCAGGAAGAGACCGCTGACGCCATGACCGAGGCCAGCAGAAGATCAGCCGCATCGAGTCAAGGCGCCGACACCGACCTCCGGGCGGACCGCCAGCACGATCACCCCGGGAGGGAACCGGAACCTCGCGAACTCCGACACCGGCAGCGGCGGAGCGACCGCATCTCGAACCATCACCTGATCATGCCCAAGTACCAGCACGCAGGTCCCGCCTTGGCCGCATGCAACAGAGCCGATTGACCTGTGGTTTGGCCTTTGCTGGTCGCGTGCCCGCGCGCACCTGCGCGCGTCCCCCCGCTGAGACCGCGCTCGGTCAGGGCGGCCCCGCTCCGCCGGAGACGCTCGCGACCGCCTCGGCCTCCGGCAGCACTGGCTGGGGGGTGAAGAGCACCGCGGTGCGGGCCGCCGTGCCGCGCGCCCACCGGCCGGTGGTGAGCACGCCAAGCACGGCGATGGCGAGCCCACAGCCAACCATGATCCACCAGGCGGGCGCGCTGGTCGGGTCGATGGTCGTCACGCCAGGACGGCCCGCAACGTGATGCGCGGCTACCGAGCCGAAGATCGCGACGCCGAGCGCCAAGCCGATCTGCCGGCTGGTACCGGAGACCGCTGCCGCGACGCCGGCTTGGGCGACTGGCATCCCGGACAGCGCGATATTCGTGGTCGGTGCGTTGACCATCCCAAACCCGACGCCGAAGAGCACGTAGGCGCAGATGACCGGCGCCAGGCTGGTCTGCGTCCCCAGGAGGGATAGCAGGACGCCGCTGGCCTGCAACGCCATCCCGGCGGTGATCAACGACGGCCGCGGCCCGTGGCTGGCCACGAGCCGGCCGGAAATCGGCGGCGTCACCGCCGCGAGGGCCGCCATCGGTAGCGTCAGCAGGCCGGCGTGCAGCGCCGAGTAGCCGCGCACGACCTGCAGATAGAGCGTGTTCAGGAAGAGGAAGCCGCCTAACGCCGCGAAGGCGCAGAGCGCGATGACGGTGGCACCGGCAAACGGAGCGCTGCGGAAGAACCGCACATCCAGCAGGGCGTCCTGGCGCCGCGTCTCGCACACGACGAGCCCGGTCAGGGCAAGGGCGGCGACGATGAACATGACGATCGTCCGGGGGGCCGCCCAGCCGGCGGCCGGCGCCTCGATGATTGCGTAAGCGAGGGTGCCGAGGGTGACGGCGACGAGCGCCTGGCCCGCCGGGTCGAACCGCCGGGCCCGCGGCGCCCTCGACTCGGGCACGTACCGGCCGGTGAGCACCATCGCGACGATGCCGATCGGCACGTTGATCCAGAAGATCGACCGCCAGCCGACCGTGTCGACCAGCAGGCCGCCGAGAACCGGTCCCAGTGCCATGCTCAGGCCGATCACCCCGCCCCACATGCCGATCGCGCGCGCCCGCTCCCGGGGCTCGGTGAAGGTGTTGGTGATGATCGCCAGCGCGACCGGGTTGAGCATCGACCCGCCGACCGCCTGGATCATCCGGAACGCGATCAACCAGCCAAGCCCAGGTGCCAGGCTACATAGCAGCGACCCGAAGGAGAACAGCGTCAGCCCGGTCTGGAACACGCGCCTGCGCCCGAACCGGTCGCCCATCGAGCCGGAGAAGAGCAGCAGGCTTGCCAGCACCAGGCCGTAGGCGTCAATCGTCCACTGCAGCCCGGAGTCGGCGGCATGGAGGTCGTTCCTGATCGACGGCAGGGCGACGTTGAGGATCGTCGCGTCCAGCGCGACAATGAACAGGCTCGAGCAGCAGATCACCAGCACCACGTGCCGCCGGCCCTTGCCCAGCTCGGGCGGCATCGACGCCATCAGCGTTCCGATCGTTGTAGGACGCAAAGTAGGCGAGGTGAGAGCGCCTCATAGGCGACTCCATTGGCGGTTGGCTCTCCCGACCACCGGCAGGGCCACGATCTGACCGACCGCGCCCACACCGCCGCCGGCCCTCTCCCTGACGACCTACGTGACATTCTCATAACAATACTGACTCCTCGTAGTTGGCCGGAATCTGTAGTTAGCCGATTACGGTTGCTGCTGGGTTGGTGGTGACTGGGAGCGGCCGGGTGGGACGGGCGTAGGTGACGCGGCGGCGGACGTCGCTGACGGCCCCGTTGGCCAGATGGACGACGTGGAACGGGCCGACGGCCAGCGCCGCGGGTGGCAGCGCCTCGCGGGCGGCGGCCTCGTTCTCTACCCCGACCTACGGCTACACCAGCCACCACCAGGCATCATAGAAGGTCAGCGGCCAAATACGCCGTCCGGCGAACCGCGAAGAGCCCCAATACCCTGGGCGGCGGGCACTCACTTTATCGATGTCACGAGCATCGGCTTCGATTGGATGAGCTTATCGCCATGCCGCTCGCACGCTCAGTTGGTCTATTCTGTTGGCGGACGTCCCGACCCTGGACCCGACCTCTGCCGCAGCGAGTTCTCCGCTGCCTTCGCCGAACCGTCCTCGGACGGCTTGGACGTACTCCATCCGCCGGTAGGCCCGCCATGTGCGCGACCTGCGTCGGCGAAGCCACCCAACGGGCTCGACCGAGCTTTGCGGCGGGACGAGCCCATCCTTGCGACAGTTCAATAACGCTGCCCCATGAATTACAGGAGCCTGTTCAGTGGACACGATCGGCACAATCGAGGAACTACACGCCGAGGCCTCCGATCTCACCGGGCTTTCCGACTTCGGCCCGCCGGACTACCTCGAGGGGCTGGAGGTCGTCCTTGCCTCCTACGAGCAGGAGGCCGCCCTGACTGCGGACGGCATCCGAATGGTCCGCGACAATCTGTGCGGAATCCTGGTTTCCCGCCTTTTCAGTGAGGCCGGGTGGCGCGAATACCCCGAGCATGCCCAGGTACCGATCGAGCGACCGGTGTTCATCGTCGGCATGCCGCGCACAGGCACGACCACCCTGCACCGGCTGCTCGCCGCCGACCCGGCCAACCAGGGCGTCGAACTGTGGCTGACCTACGCTCCCCAGCCCCGGCCGCCGGTCTCGACCTGGCCGACCAACCCGGTCTTCCGGCAGACCCAGCAGGACATCGCCGGCTTCGTCGCGCAACATCCGGGCTATCTGGGCATTCACAATCGCATCGCCGACGCGGTCGAGGAGTGTTGGCGGTTGATCCGCCAATCAATCACAATCGCATCGCCGACGCGGTCGAGGAGTGTTGGCGGTTGATCCGCCAATCAATGCTCTCGAGCCTTCTTGAATATACCGGGCACCTGCCGACCTACTCCGCGTGGATCGCAGACCAGGATTGGACTGGCGCGTACCAGCGGCACCGGCGCAATCTGCAGCTGATCGGGCTGCGCGATCCCGAGCGCCGCTGGGTGCTCAAATGCCACAGTCACCTGCCGTGTCTGGACGCCTTGCTGACGACTTATCCCGACGCTCTGATAATCCGGACCCACCGCAGGCCCGCCAGCACGGTTCTGGGATCGGCCTGCAGCTTGGCGAGCAAGCTCGCCCCCACGTCCAGCACCTTCCACGGCGAGGCGATCGGCCCCTTCGTGCTCGAGATCGCCGCGCGCAACCTCCAGCGCTTCGCCGCGGACCGGGCCAGACACAACCCAAGCAGGTTCTACGACATCGAGTTCGCCGACTTCATTGCCGACCCGCTGGCCACGGTCGCCGACATCTACCGCCACCTCGGATGGGATCTTCCCGAGGAGGTCCGCCCCGCCATGTCGGCCGTGCTGGCAGAGGAGGCCCGCCTGCGTGCTCACCGTTACGACCTAGCCGATTTCGGCATCAGCGCCGAGGAGGTCAACGCCCGACTCGGAGCCCTGATCTGAGTGGGCATGCCGTTGTTCCTGACGTGCTCGTCGAGCAGATGGACTGCTTTGGCGCGCAGCCGCTCGAAGGCGTGACGCCGCGGGCAGCGGGGCAGGGATGCGGGAAGAGGGACAGGTGGGCCGTGACCGGGTGTTCGGCGGGATCGCTCCAGAAGGTCCTGACCGAGTCCAAGCCCGACCAACCCCGCGTAGGCGTAAGAGAACGT
>NZ_CDXDOR010000217.1:5627-6268 GCF_978021225.1 Frankia sp. CeTa3Moorea
CCTGAAGAACCGCGGCGTGGCCGACGTGCTCATCCTCGTCTGCGACGGGCTGACCGGCCTGCCCGACGCGGTCGGGCAGGTCTGGCCGCGGACGGTCGTGCAGACCTGCATCGTGCACCTCTTGCGAAACTCGTTCCGATCTGCGAGCAAGAAGGACTGGCCCGCGCTCGCGAAGGATCTCAAGCCGGTCTACACCGCCCCGACCGAGGCGGCCGCGTTCGACCGGTTCGCCGAGTTCTCGGGCGTCTGGGAGAAGAAGTATCCCGCGATCATCCGGCTGTGGGAGAACGCCTGGGCCGAGTTCGTCCCGTTCCTGCGCTTCGACACCGAGATCAGAACCGTCATCTGCTCGACCAACGCCATCGAGTCCCTGAACTCGCGGTTCCGCCGATCGGTGAAGGCCCGCGGCCACTTCCCGAACGAGCAGGCCGCCCTCAAGCACCTCTACCTCACGATCATCAGCCTTGACCCCACTGGACGAGGCCGGCAGAAGTGGATGATCCGCTGGAAGGCCCCGCTCAACGCCTTCGACCTGGCCTTCGACGGACGCCTGTCCGCCGGCCGCAAATAGCATCACCCATGGTAATCACACGCTAGTGGTCTCCGAGTAGCACCAACATCACCCGTTACACCGTTAAGTT
>NZ_CDXDOR010000218.1:0-5996 GCF_978021225.1 Frankia sp. CeTa3Moorea
CATGCCTTCGTCCAGAACATCCGCCGCGGCCACTACGAACTCGGGATCGACACCGACCCGCACGCACGGCTGACAGCCGCGTTCACCGAGCTCACCCTCGCAATCTGATCACCCGTTCGGCAGGGTCAACCATGCCCTGCCTTCCCCCAATGCAACAGACCCGCTGCGGTCGGTCGAGGACCTTCTGGCACGCCGGTCAGGCGTGGCACTCCGGGAGGTGCCCACCGTTGAATTCCACCATTTCCGCGAAGAGCGGCTCGACCGGCAGCGCGGCTGCCGGCGGTGCCCCCTGATGCTCGGCGATCGCGCGGTGCAGGTTGGGGACCAGCCGCTCCGGGTCCTTCCAGCCGGCGAATCGGCCTGCCGAGCATTGGCGGGCCGCCTGGATCGGTGTCAGCCCCTTACGCATCGCGTCTCCGGCGGCGTCCCGCAGCCACAGCAGGTACGCCTCCGTCTCGTCGAAGGCCTCGGGGCCGGCGATCGTTCCGTGCCCGCCGACCACGACTTGGGCACCCGTCTCGCGCATCCGGCGGACAGCGGTCAGCGACCCCGCGACCGTGCCCATCAACAGGAAGGGCGTACACCCCGGCAGCACCACGTCGCCGGTGAACAGCACCTTCTCGCCGGGGAGCCACACCACGGTGTCGTGCCCGGTGTGCGCGGGCCCCACGTTGAAAAGCTCGGCCCGACAGCGGCCCAGGTGCAGCGTCAGTGCGTCGTGGTAGGTCACCGTCGGTAGCACCGGATCGACATTGCCCCAATTCACCTCCGGCCAGAGGCCGGTCAGTGCCAGCCCCGTCTCCGCCATCTCGGCCCGGGTGCCGTGCTGGGCGATGATCGTCGCCGTGTCGGCGAAAAGGTGATTGCCGAAGGTGTGGTCGCCGTGGAAATGAGTGTTGACCAAGTACTTCACCCCGCCACGACTGAGGCCGTCCACTGCGGTGCGCAGCAAGGTCGCGCGCCGCTCGGTGGCCGCGGTGTCGACGAGCAAGATGCCGTCGTCACCCACCACCACGCCAGCGTTGTTGAGACACCAGCCTCCGTCCGGCTGGACATAGGCGAACACGCCGTCCGCCACCTCCGTCATACGTGCCGCCACCGCGCTGGCGGCGGCGCGAGTCGCTGTCACCGGACTTCCCGCTCCTCGGTGGAGGATACGGGCGCCGCCGCGCCGGCCAGCGTCCGGCGGCTATTGGCCCCCAACGCGTCCCGGAGGTAGCGGCGTCCCTCGGCGAGAGAACTGCTCGGGCCGAGCACCGTGCGCAGCGCGTCCGGGTCCAACACGACGGTGTGTCTCGCCGTGACCGAGTCGGGCCCGTCCGGCACCCGATGGAAGATCCACACCCCGCTGTGCCCGAGAAGCGTCGAGGGTGGCCGGGTCTGCTTGTAGGCGATTCTGTCGTTCGCCAGGCACACCCGCACCGACCGGGTGGTGTGCGTCGACCCGTCATCGCCGCTGACCGTGTCCATCTCCAACTGTTGGATGCCCGGCATCTCCTCGGTGAGCACCACACGGCGAACGTGCGGGAGCTGATCCGGCCAGCGGTCCGCCCGGTCGATGAAGTCGTACGCCTCCTCGGCCGACCCGGTGAGCTCGACGGTGTCCTCGAAGGTGAAGACGACTTCCACGACCGGATGACCGAGCTCCGCCACCCGGCGCAACGCCGCCAACTCTTCGACGCTGTTGCGTTCCAGGGCCGCACTGATCCACTGGACGGCAGCGGCGTCGTCGTCCACCGCGGTGAACTCGTGGTCCAGGATCACCTCGGTGCGGCCACCGGGCAAGGGCAGGACCTGCCAGCGTCCGCTCATCGCCGCCACCGGTGGCTGGCTCCGTTCCTGGCGGAAGCCGATCGTCCGCAGGTGCCGGTCGACCTCACGCCGCGACGTCCACGTCTTGACCTCGCCGCCGACCAGGGCCCAGAGCTGGAAGTGTTCCTCGCTCTCCGTACGCTCGAGGTAGCGCAAGAAGATGTTCGGACCGAAGATCGCCGGCCACCGGTCAGCCTCGGTGAGCAGTTCGAAGACCAGGTCCGCCGGGGCCGCCACCACTTCTCGATGCGATGTCCGGTGCTTCGTAGGCACAGTAGGCGCACCCTTCACGACGTCTGCCGCAGCCGCTCGGCGCTGTTGACGGCGGCGAGCACGGCCTCCGGCGTACGCAGCTCCATGACCTGCTCGTCCGGCAACACGATGCCGTAGCGGCGCTGGATCTCGGCGGCGAGCTCCAGCAGGGCGAGCGAGTCGTAGCCGAGTTCGGTGAACTCCTGGACGGCGAAGACGACCCCCACGTCGGCGGTCGTGACCCCGGCGTCCTCGAGGGCCAGTTCCGCGGTCCTGCGCAAGCCCGGCGGTCGGCCCGACCCCGGGGCGGGGTCGAAGGTCGCCGCATACCCGGCGATCTCGCCGTACCGGGAGCGGTCCCCGCGCCCGTCCAGGCTCTCGCCGCCCTCCAGGACGAGGATCGCACCGCCCTCACCCGGGACGTGCCCGGAGGCCGCCGCGGCGAACGGCAGATACGCCTGCCCCGGATCATCCGTGGTGCTCACCGTGCCGCTGGAGAGATGCGCGCCCCGGCCCCACGGGCCGAGTGCGGAGTCGACGCCGCCGGAGATCACCAGGGGCGTGCCCCGTCGGATCGCCCGGCGGGCGTAGCCGATGGCGTCCAGCCCGCCTGCCTGCTCGCCGACGAGCGCCGTGCCCGGTCCGCGCAGGCCGTGCCGAATGGACACCTGTCCCGTCGTCACGGCGTAGAACCAGGCGAACGACTCGTAGACGCTGACGTGCTGGGGTCCGTCGTGCCACAACTTGTCGAACTCACGGTGGGTGAAGTCGAAGCCGCCGCAGGCATTCGACGTCATGACGCCCATGTCGTACTCGTCCCGATCGTCGGGGCGCACACCCGCGTCGTTGATTGCCCAGTCGGCCGCGGTGAGCGCCAGCCGGGTAGAGATGTCGGTCTGGGGCAGCAACCGGCCCGGAAGGTGCCGGGCGGCATCGAAGCCGGTGATCCGGCCGGCGAGCGCCCCGACATGCCGGTCGTCGAATCTCGAGATGCCGGAGCCCCCCGCTAGCGTCGCCGCCCAGTACTCCGCGATACCCAGCCCGGTCGGCGCGACCACGCCGACTCCGGTGACGAAGACCCGCTGCGTCATGCTGCCCGTCCTCCGGGCTGACGAAGCACCATTGCGCTCTGAAACCCGCCGAACCCGCTGCCGATCGTCAGCACCGTGTCGAGGGTGGCCTCCCGGGCCACGAGCGGCACGTAGTCTAGGTCGCATTGGGGGTCCGGCAGCCGTAGGTTCGCGGTCGGGGGGATGACGCTGTACCGCAAGGCGAGAGCGCAGGCGGCCACCTCGATGGACCCGATCGCGCCCAGGGAATGGCCCACCATCGACTTGATCGAGCTGATCGGCACCTGACGCGCGTGCTCACCGAGGCTGGCCTTGACCGCCGCTGTCTCGTGTAGATCGTTCTGTCTGGTACCCGAGCCGTGCGCGTTGACGTAGTCCACGTCCGACGGATCGAGCCGGGACTGGGCGAGCGCGGTGCGGATCGCCTCGGCCATCTCCCTGCCGTCCGGCTTCAGACCGGTCATGTGGAAGGCGTTCAACCGGGTGGCGTACCCGGTGACCTCAGCGTAGATCTCGGCGTTGCGACGCCGGGCGTGCTCGTACTCCTCGAGCACGAACATGGCGCAGCCCTCGGCGAGGACAAAGCCGTTGCGCGATCGGTCGAACGGGCGCGAGGCCGTCGCCGGTTCGTCGTTGTACGACGTGGTGGCTTTGATGGCGTCGAAGCACGCCAGCACGATGGGTGAGATCGGAGTGTCTGTCGCGCCCTCTGCCATCACATCCACTACGCCGTCCTCGATGAGGTGCAGCGCGTGGCCGATCGCGTCCAATCCGGAGGTGCACCCGTCGGAGACCATGGTGACCGGGCCCTCCGCGCCGACGGTCCAGGCCACCTCGGCCGCCATCACGCTGGGCACCATGTGATCGAACATGTGCGGCGTCAGGTGCCGGGTGTCCATCTCGCGGGTTCGGCCGCTGTCGAACAGCACGAGGTACTCGGCTTCCAGAGAGGTAGCCGCCGCGACAGCGCTGCCGAGGCTCACCCCGATCCGGTGGGGTTCCACCCGGTCCAGCTCCAGACCGCTGTCCTCGACCGCGTCGCGGGTGCAGACCACCGCGAACTGGGCCGCCCGGTCCATCCGGCGGATCTGCCGTGGGGTCAGCCCTTCGGCCTGGGCATCGAAGTCGACCTCACCGGCCACCTGGCTGCGGAACGGCCCCGCATCGAAGAAGGAAATCCGCCGGGTCGCGGTCCGGCCGGCCGTCAGAAGGTTCCAGAAGTTCTTGGCTCCTCCGCCACCGGGTGCGCGTACTCCGATCCCGGTGATCACCACGCGCCGGTTCGGTTTCATGAATTCCTTTCCCCGTGGAGTAGTCACCTGTCGTTCACCGCCTCCGCCGCATGGCGGGCGAAGCCACCCGCCCGCGCGGCGAACTGGAGACCGCTGTGGCCCGCCCCGCAGACGACGTCCCGCCAGAACCGTCCGAGATCCTCGCCGTCGGCCTGCCCTCGGCTACCCGAGCCACGCATCAGCCGGTCCACCGCAGCGGAGAGATACTCCGCGGCCAGCGCGCAGTCCCGACCGTTACGGGACTCCTCGTAGGGCGTCACCGCGCCCTCGTCGAGCACCTGCGCCACCCGTTCCAGGAGCAGGCCCGCCGTGTCGATCTCCCCGCCGGAACGGGCCAGCACCATGTCGTACGCCAGCCGGTCCACCGGGCCGGATATGGCCGGGCCGGGCCGCTGCAACTTCGGTCCGATCAGCGACCACCACCGGTGCAGAGCGCCGCGGGCCGCCCCGAGCAGTGGACCGGTGAGAGTAAGGCCGTTGGCCGCCTTCATCGGTACCTGATGGCAGGGCGCGTCCTCCCCGGGAGCTGGCCCGTCGGCGAGCACCCGCAGGGACACCGAGTGGGACGCCGGAACCCGCACGTCGTCAAGAACGAGGGTGTTGCTGCCGGTGGCACGCATGCCCACGTTGAACCACGTCGGTTCGATCCGGTACGCCGGCCGCGGCACCGCGAAGAACCGGTACTCGTCCCGGCCGTCACGGACCGCCCGGGCGCACACCAGGGCCCAGTCCGAGTGGTCGACGCCGCTCACGTACGGCCACTGCCCGTTGAGCCGCCACGAGTCGCCCCCCGCAGCCGCCTCTCCCCCGGGCATCAGCCCCGCGACGATCAAGGCGTCCGGGCCGCCGGCCCAGACGGCAGCGCGGCCCGCTTCCGGAAGATAGGCTGCCATCCGGGCGGCCGCGGCGATCAGTGACGCCACCCAGGCCGTCGAGGCGCAGGACGCGCCGATGGTGGCCACGGCGGGCAGCAGAGCACCGAAGGTGCCACTGTCCCCCCCGTACCGCGTGGGCACGAAGTGCCGGGCGAACCCCGCGGCGAGCACGGAGTCGATCGACGCACGCGGGAGTCGCCGGTCGGTCTCCGCCTCACGCACGTGCTTGGCGGCCGACACCGCCGCCACCTCCGCCGCCGCCTGCAGAGTGGAACCGGCCGTGGTCAGCTTCATGTCTGCCTCCGGTGGTACGGCACTGGACCTCAGTAGTTGCCGAGACCGCCGCAGACGTTGATTGCCTGGGCGGTCACGGCGGCAGCCTCGTCACTGACGAGGTACTCGACCATCGCGGCGACCTCGTCCGGCCGGACATAGCGGCCGATCGGGACACGCGCGGTCACCCGGTCGTGCGCCTCGGCCTCGGTGACGCCCCAGAGCTTGGCGTAGGTCCCACGGACGGTCTGTGCCATGGGCGTCTCGACGAAGCCGGGGCAGACCGCGTTCATGGTGACGCCGGTCTTGGCCAGTTCCAGGCCCCATGCCTTGGCCAGGCCCACCACACCGTGCTTCGCGGCCGAATATGGTGCGCCGTTCTGCACTCCCTGCTTGCCCCCTGTGGAGGCGATGTTGATGAT
>NZ_CDXDOR010000219.1:0-5812 GCF_978021225.1 Frankia sp. CeTa3Moorea
GGGATCCTCGACGGCTGGCGCGGCTGCCTGACCCGGGACGACTACGCCGGCTGGCAGCAGTCGCCCAGCTCGCCGGCGTCCAGCTCTGCTGTGCCCATCTCATCCGTTCCCTGCGGGCGGTCCTGACGTTCCAGCGCATGGACCACTCGGATGCCTCGGACGGAGGGCACCGGCGGCATCAGGCCGCCACGGTGACGGACAACTCCCGGGGAACCCCGAATTCCTCGATCAGGCCGACGAGCGCCTCGCGCAGGTCGTCCAGCGCGTCCTGCTCGGTGGCACCCTCGCCATGGGCGCCCACTCCTGGACGTAGCTGCGCGTGTGCGCACCAGACGCCGTTCTCGTCGCACTCGACAATGATCGGGACGGTGACCGTGGTGGTGCGCGACGCCGCCATGCGTCTACGGTATCCTGAATGAAGCGATCCCGATCTCGTAGACAGTCGACGAGAGCGCGCTGGATGATCGGCCCGAAGCTAGACAGCCACCAGCATGACCAGAATAGCGACCGGTCCTTATAATGACCCTCATGGAGACCATACCGATCACCGAGGCGAAGGCCCGGATTGCCGAGCTGGCCGAGCGGGTAGCCAGAGAACATGATCACTTCACGATCACGCGCAACGGGCGCGCGGATGTGATGCTGATCTCCGTTGCCGAGTACGAGTCGATGCGCGAGACCCTCGACCTCCTGTCAGACGGCGAGGCTCTCGCGGATTTGCGGCAGTCGCGGGACGACTTCGCCGCGGGTGACACCTTCGCCTTGGGCGAGGTCGTGGCCGAACTGGAGCAGCGGCGGGCCGGGGACGGGTGATGGCCGCCAGCGGCGCACCCTACGAGGTCGCGCTGTCGCGCAGGGCACGGAGAAACCTCCACGAGGACCTGCCCCTGGAGGTCGCGGCCGCCGCACTGGAGACGATCCAACGAGCGGTCGCCATGAACCCTTACCGGGTCGGGAAGCCGTTGGACGAGCCCTTCGACGGCTTCTACTCGGCGCGCCGCGGAACCTACCGCATCATCTACCGGATCGACGCGGCCAAACACCTGGTAGAGATCCACTCCATCCGGCATCGGCGAGACGTCTATCACCTTTAAGTAAGGGCAGAAGGCCGAGTGTCCGGCGTGCCTTGACGACGATGAAATGGCGCCGGTCAACCGTTGCGACCTCGTCGATACCGAGGCGCTCCGCACACGCAATGACCGAGGCGTCGACCGTGCCGAGCCGCCGGTGGCCACCACGAGGCTCACGCCCACCGCACCCACGCCGGCCAGAGCTACCATCTCCCCGGGGTCGCAACTACCGGAAACGAGGTCGGGCGCACCGCGACTGGTGTGACCATGCAGCACACCGTATTGCGCCGCCTTTACCAGCAAAAGGATCCCGTAACACACGCAACCGTGAGATGAATGTGTCGCTCTGCCGGCAACCGCGTCGAGCTCAGGCAAGGATGACATGATCGAGAAGCCACGGCCGGGCGATCGCGGCGCCCCGGAGAGACGGCCGCTTGCTGACAAAAACGGTGTGAACCTCGATACCTGTAGTTAGAGCAATGAGCATTTTCAAAGTCGGTTTTTCTAGATCTCTTCCGGCTTCAGGACGAAGACGGCTTGGGTGAATGCGCCGACCCGGCGTGGGCAGCCGCGGAAGCGGCTGAAGACGCGCCAGTTCTTCAGGACCGCGAAGCCACGCCCACCGGGGCGCGGGTAGCCGCGCGGGCGCGGTTGCTTTCCTTGATGTCGTCGGGCAGCTCGCTGTTCGCGGGCTTCTTGCGGGGAACGAGGAGCAGGTCGCTCTCGCCGCCGGCGTAGCCCTTGTCCGCGTAGAGGTAGATCGTCTCCGCGTGGTTGATCACACGGAGGGCGTCGTGGGCCCGGGCTGCGGTGAGGTCGTGGGTCGAGCCGAGCAGCCCGTCGGAGATCCAGATCATCCGGCCCTACGGGTCCATCAGGCCCTGGAAGTTGCTCCAGGTCCAGGCGAACGTCCAGACGGCCGCGAGCAGGCTGCGCCCGCGCCTGGCGAGCAGCTCGACGGCCTCCCGGACATAGGTGTGGGCCGTGCCGACGCTGACCTGGAAGCCGGCGGCCAGGTGTTCGTGGGTGTCGCCGTTGCGCAGGTGCGCGAGCACGCGCAGCGCCTGGTCGCGAGGGGACAGCTTGCGCCAGGTCCGAGGCCGGTCGCGGTCGTCGGCCAACGGACGGTTTTCGTATAAAGCGAGGGAATGCTTCTGCCCCAAGAGGCGGAAACAGAAGCATCTTGAACGAACCGACCGTTCCGGGTCCACCCTGGCGTGGATGTCGTCGAGAGGAAACGGCATGACCTATGTATCCACAAATGTCGCCGCGCGCGGGCCGCGGACCAGGCCGCTGACCACCGGCGATCGAGCGTTCTTCCATTTCACTCTGCAGAATCCCGGAGAGTTCCTGGAGGGGGCGTGGTGCTCTGTGTCGACGACCCGGCCCTGACCCTCGCGGCGCGGCGCGGCACACCTGGGCGGTGACCGAGCTGGAGCGGCTGCGTCGGATCGCCCGACGCGAGGGCGTCACGGTCAACGACGTCTACCTCGCGGCGGTCGCCGGCGCCCTGCGCACCTGGTCCCTGCCGGAATGGACACCCACGACGGCCGACGGGTCCGGGCCGCGCACGCCGTCTCTTCCCCCGCCTCTCTCGTCAGCGTGCCATCCACACGTCGATGCCGATCAACGTGTGCACCCCGGACGAACAGGAGATCCTTTCCAACTTCACCCTGGGCATACGGGTGCCGCTGCCCTGCACCGAGGCCGATCCCCGGCGGCGGCTCGCCCAGATCGCCGAGCAGACCCGACGCGTCAAGGCACAGGGCAGGTTCGGCGTGGTCGAACGGAAGCTTCTGGACGGAATGCCGCACACCACATCGCCCCGTGTGTTCGCGCAGATCGTCGCCGTCGCGGCCCGCCCGACGGGCGCCGCTCTGGTCACGAGCAACCTGGGGACGATGGTGGGCCCGTACACGGTGGCCGGCCGCCGGGTCACCACGCTGATCGGCATGGCGCCGCTGTTCGTGAGTCGCCAGCACCTGTCGGCCGCCCTGTTCGGCCTGGACGAGCAGGTCTGCGCGGCGTTCACGGCCAGCGCGAGCGTCCCCCGCCACACCGCCTGGCCGGCAACTGGCTCGCCGGGCTCGCCGCCTTCGACGGCCGCACCCAGGGCGGCCCGACGCCCGCTCCCGCGAGTTCCCGGGGTCTCCCGGTCGTCCCGGTTCTCCCAAGTCCCCGGACTCCGCCACCTGACCCGACTCCCCCGAGCGGGTCCGCCGGACCTGCCGCTCGAACGTCGCCCGCAACGGCATCAAGGGAACATTGACCACCAGCTACCCGGCGGCGGGCGTCCGCCGGGGCGACCCACGACGATGACGATTACCGCCGACTCGGCGTTGCCGTGGACGTGGCGTGCGTCACGCGGTCATGTCACGTGTTCCACAGACAGTCGTAGCTGGTGCGTGGGGAGCGTGGTCGCGCTCAGCGTGGCAGTGGCCCGGAGTACGCCGCGCGTGCTCGTTGCACGGATGGAAGGTGTTGCTCGGACCACTGGGTGAGGGCGGCGAAGACGGGGGCGAGGCTCTCGCCGAGTTCGCTGATCTCGTACTCCACCCGGGGCGGGATTTCCGGGTGGTAGGTACGGACCACGAGCCCGTCGCGTTCCATCTGCCGCAGCCGCTGGGTCAGCACCTTGGGTGTGACGCCCAGCGTTCGCTCGAGTTCGACGAAGCGCTGGGTGCCGTGTTCGTGCAGCGTCCAGAGAATCGGGGTGGTCCAGCGGCTGAACACCAACTCGACGACCGGTGCGATCGGGCAGGGGCGGACGCCGGCCGTCATCTCGGCAGTGGCTGTCATACGGCGGTGTCTTTCATACGGCGGTGGCTGTCATACAGGCTCCGATGCTAGTCACTTTCCATGGGGAACCTACTACCCGCATGACCGTAGCGTGTCCCGGGTCAGTCCGAAGCCCAGACCCGGAGGTACCCCTGTGATCGTCGTGACCGGCGCGACCGGCAACATCGGCCGCCCCCTCGTCAAGAACCTGATTGCCGCCGGCCGGCCAGTGACCGCTGTGGCCCGAGGCGCCTCGGCGCCCCTTCCGGCCGGGGCTGGGCTCACTGCCGTCCGCGCCGACCTCACTGCCCCCGCCAGCCTGGTCCCTGCTCTCGAGGGAGCCGACGCGCTGTTCCTGCTCGTCCACGGTTCCGGCGATGGCCTCGACGCGGCGGCGATCCTGGGTGCCGCCAAGGCCGCCGGTGTCCGCCGGCTGGTGCTCCTGTCGTCGGTGGCCGCCGGCACCCGTCCGGGACTGGCGGCCTACGACGGGTTCCGGGCGCTCGAGGACGCCGTAACCGGGTCGGGCCTGGCGTGGACCATCCTGCGACCGGGCGGCTTCCACTCCAACGCGCTCGCCTGGGCGCCCTCGGTAGCGGCGCAGCGGACGGTGTTCGCACCGTTCGGCGACGTCGCACTTCCCTCCGTCGACCCGGCCGACCTGGCCGACGTCGCGGCGGCGACCCTGCTGGACCCGCGCCACGCCGGCCGGATCTACGTCCTGGCCGGGCCTTCGACCTCGCCACGTGACCGGGCTGCGGCCCTCGCCGCGGCCCTCGGTGAGCCGGTGGCCTTCGTCGAGATCTCCCACGCGCAGGCTCGTGAGGAGATGGCCAGATGGATGCCGGCCTCCATCGCCGACGACACCCTGACCATCCTGGGAAGCCCGACGGCCGAGGAGCGCACCGTCGGGCCCGACCTCGCCACCGTGCTCGGCCGACCCGGCCGGACGTTCGCGGTCTGGGCTCGGGACAACCTCGGCGCCTTCCGCTGACCCCACCGCCACCCCGGCCCGCCCGGTACGGCGAGCGCCGAAGCCGCAGTCGGGCGTCGGCTCTCCATCGGATTGGCGGCGATCGTGGCGCCGAGTTCCCAGCAGGCCTCGCGGGCGGCGGCGGACGGGGCTTTGCTCGTCACCGGTTCGGCGGAGGGGACGGCGCGGCGGTGGGCGGTGGGCTGACCGCCTCGGCTGGTTCACGGGTTGGTGTGGGGCCACAACCCTTCTGCATCAGTCCCGAGTGAGTCCATCGATGAGATGTCCGAGGGCAGTCGTCATCTCGGCGTGGGCGGTCTCGGGGTCGTCGGCGCGGGCGATGTAGAGGGCGGCCTCGTCGCTGGCACCCATGAGAATGTGGGCGAGCCTCTGGACCACCCCGACCGGGTCGCCACCATCCTCGCCGCCGTCTGAACGACGGGATCAGCCGGCGCCATAGGGGGCGCGCGGTACCGGGGTGGACCGTATGCCGCGGCCGCCGCATCGGAGACGATTCAGCGAGCGACCTCACCGGTGGCCAACGGCGTCTGTCCCGTCCAGATTCACCCGGGCATCAGGCTGGCCGCGGCCGTTGCCCCGAGCTCCTGGCAAGCATCGCGATCGACAGCGGACAGGTCGCCAAGGATGACGAGCGGGCCGCGCAGACGCTTCCACCTCAGGCCGGTGGTGATCGTCTCGACGCCCCGGATCGCGCCGGTGGTGTCGCTGTGCCGTGGACGTAGAGGGCATACGGACGGCCGACGGTCGCCTCGAGGCACGGATAGTAGATCTGGTCGAAGAAGTGCGCTGAACTCTGGTCACGACGTTCTCACTCCTGGCGACGTTCCGGTCAGAGTGGTCCGCTGCCAGGCCGAATGTCACGCGACATCGTCACCGCGCCATGGTCCGTCGACATCCCGTCCGGTGACGCCGTGTTCCGCCCCGGAACGGCCCGCCGATTCTGGCCGGCCTGATCCTCCCGCCCCGGCTG
>NZ_CDXDOR010000220.1:0-5778 GCF_978021225.1 Frankia sp. CeTa3Moorea
CCCCCACACCGGCCACGCCCTCCCCCGACGCGGAGACACCCGTCAGTGGGGCATCAGCCTGGCGTCGGCGGCCGTGGTTGTCCCGGCGGCCGGAGACCGTCATCCGCCGGGACACCGATGAGGACTACCGCGCGCACGTCCACGAACAGGCAAGCCTGACCGCGCGGCTGGAAGAGACCGACCGGCTGCGCCGCGATCTGGTCGACACCGTCGCCCACGAGTTCCGTGCCCCGCTTGCCGGTATCCGCGCTGTCCTGACCGATGCCCGCAGCGGAGAGGCGGAGGGCGGCACGCTGGCCGGCCGGCTCGACACAGCGATCGACAGCACCCGCCAGCTCGAGCGCCTCCTTGAGAGCATGGTCACCGCGACGACCGCCGCGCACACCGACATCAACGCCAGCGATCTCACCGCGGCTCTCGCCGATGTCCAGACCGTGCTGCACACCACCCACACCGGCTGCCTGGTCGTCGTGGACGCCCCCGCGTACCTACCTGTCCGGATGGACGGTGCCACTCTGCGCCGGCTTCTGGGTGACCTCGTCGACGCCGTCCTGCGTTCCACACCAGCCGGGGCCCCGGTTCATATCGGCGCCGGCCAGGTCGGCACCGACCTGATCATTCTCCGGATCCGTACACCCACCCGCGTCCTTCCCGACGACACCGAGGCCAGCGCGCTGGCAGCCCCCTCCGCAGCGGGAATCCGCTACGTCATCGAGCAGGTCGTCTCCGCCCACGGCGGCCGGCTGCGTACCGACACCCTCTACAACGATGGCGTCTTCGACATCCTCGAGATCGAGCTTCCCGCCGCCGGCATCCCTGCGGTCCCACCGCTCGGCGCGACCGCAGCCCTTCACCGTCCTCGCGATCCGGCCGCGGCCCCCGCGACCGCGACGCCAGCCCGAACGTGAGAGCACGGATCGTTGTCGGGTATTTTCGGCGCCGTGCTGATCGGCTACGCGCGGGTTTCGACCGCGGACCAGAACCCCGATCACCAGGTCGACGCGCTGCTGTGTGCCGGCGATACCCTCAACGTCACCCGCCTGGACCGGCTCGGCCGCTCCCTGCTGCACCTGGTCACCCTCGGCGCCGAGCCCACCTGGCTTCATGCTCACATCTTCTAGCCGTTTCTAGCCGTTTCTAGCCGTTCTCGTGGTGCTCTCCGTCGGCGAGTTCCTGGCGGAGGACGTCGCGGTGGTGCGGGGGGAGGTGGCGGGCGAAGCAGCGCAACACGGCGCCGGGATCGTCGCCGCGGCCCAGGAAGTTCATCATCTGTTCCGCCGCGTGGTCCTCGGCGCGCTGCAGCGGACGGTAGGCGAATCCCCGGCCGTGCGGCGCGCGTTCGGCGAGTCCCTTGGCCACCAGCCGCAGCAGGGTGGTGGCGACCGTGCTCTGCGCGAGCCCCCGACCCAGCCGGCGCTGAACCTGGAAGGGCATCAGCGGTTCGGCGGCGGCCCAGAGCAGGGCTAGGACCTCGCGTTCCAACTCGCCGGCCGCACGCCTCTGCGGGACCGGCCTGCCTGGTGCAGACATGGCGACTACGGACATGGTGACTCCGCGGGTTACTGATCAGTCCCGAGACGTCGAGGTGGCCGTACCGTGGCCGTACCGGTTCGGGCGGCCGGGCACACCGGCCCGTTTGTTCCGTGGGGAGCCGGACGATCTGCCACGTCACCGGACGCACGTGGACATGGAATGGGGATGCCGAGGATGGCCACCGGGTGCCAGGCGCGGGCGGCGGATCGAGGGACGACACGATCCGGCCCGCGACGCGGGCAAGGGGTTGGTGGATCTGTGGGATACCGGGGCCGGCCGTCGGACCGCTCAGAGCATCCCATGGACCGGCGGGCCCCGACGGATGACGATGTAATGCAGCAGGACCGGCCGACGGGTCCGTCGCCGCGCCGGCAGGCGTGTGACCGGGCCGGGAACGATGAGCAGGATGCGGCCGTCACGGCGCCGCAGGCGCCCGGCGGCGCGTCGTACGGCGGCCGCGGCGCCCTGCGCGGCCCGCCAGAGCAGGTTTTCGCCGAGGGAGAGCCAGCAGGCGAGCCCGAACGCGGCGAGCAGATGCGCCACGAGCATGCCCGGCCCCCCGGGCAACAGGTCCAGCCCCACGCCGGCGTGGGGCTGGAGGCCGGCCACCTGGCCGGTGCCCCCCGCGAGGGTGGGGGCGAGGCCGGGGGAATGCGCGAGGCCGGAAGGGTGGGATCCGGCGGGGACGGTGACGGTGAACGCCACGTGCAGACCGGCCTGGACGGCCAGCACCAGTCCGGTGAGGCGCCTGCGTGACATCCGTCGGACGGACACCCCCCAGCAGACCCGGGCGGCGAGTACCAGCCCGATGACCGCCATCAACAGTGACGGGGTCATCGCGCAGGCGGCCGTGTGGGCGGTGACGGCCAGGCCGACGGCCACGGCGGCCACCAGGACGGACCGGACACCTCGCCCGACCGTCGTCGCGGCCCAGATCACAGACCCGCGCCTCACATTTCGCATCTTAGAAGATCCATCTGTGGGGTAGAGCGTTGCGTCGGCCTTGGCGGGGGTCAACGGCTCCGCGGGACGAACAGGTGCGCCGCACCCGCGTCCGTTGAACGTCTTGGCAACGGCGATTGCCAGGATTTCAGCGCAAGGGCGGGTGCTTCGATGGCATACCAGCTTGCGAGGGCGGCGAGGGAGGTGACGGCGAGGGAGGCCGCGATGTGCACGACGACGGCACCCGTACCGATACCCGCATCGACCCCGGCTTCGAGCAGGAGCAGTTGCAGCGGCCAGGCGTAGACGTAGATGCCGTAGGACAGATCGCGACGCGCCCCCACCCGCGACAGCCCCCGTCCGGTTCCGGCGTACAGCAGCAGGTAGGCCAGCGGGGCCAGGGCGAGGGGCCGGTAGGCGTGGGGGATGAGCAGGCCCGCGGCGAGCAGGGCCGCGGCGGCGATGAATAGGGCCCGGCTGCGCGGGATGCGGTCGGCGTAGAGGAACATCGCCGCCCCGATGAGGAAGACGGCCGTGTACTTCAGGATGTGGGAGTCGGTGAGCCGGTTGGCGCCGAGGACCACCCCGCCGACGGCGAGCAGCCACCCGCCGATGGCGAGGGTGAGGACGAGCCCGCGGCGGCGGCGCAGGATCCCCACCGCGCCGAAAACGCCGACCATCAGGTAGCACAGCGCTTCGAAGAACAGGGTGTGCAGGGGGCCGTCCACGGCCTGCCCGGCCCGTAGGTCGCCGATATTGAACTGGTTCATCTTCAGCGCCGCGTTGACGAGCAGGTAGCGGACCGCCGAGTCATGGCCGGTCCAGGGGTAGCCGGCGGTGGTGCCCCGGTCCAGGCGCCACAGCAGTGGACCGATCGCGACGGCGGTCAGCGCGAGACAGACCCAGAAGGCAGGCACGACCCGCAGGAACCGGTGCCAGAGGAAACGGGCGGTGGATGGTGCCCGCAGGTGGCTACGGGTGATCAGGAAGCCGCTGAGGAGGAAGAAGCCGTCCACGGCAAACGTGCCGAGGTCGGGGGCGCCGGGCAGACGTGTCAACGGGTCCGGTTCTCCCCGGACGAACAGCCATGAGTGGGACACGAGCACCGCGCCGGCCAGGATGAGGCGCAGCGCGTTGAGGTTGTTGCGGTGAGGATCGAAGGCCGCGGCCAGCGTGCCGGCCCTGGGGGTGGGTGTGGGTGTGAGCACGGGTATCGGCTCCGCTGTGGGGCTTCGCTGGTGGGGGACCCGGCGGGGAGACATGGCGAACGGTGGGTGCTGATCGGTCATGCGGTGTGGTCCCTTTCCTCCGGACGTTCCTTTCCCGCCGGACATCCGTTTTCCGCGGACGTCCGGTGCCGGTGACGCTGCTCGGCCGCCCGCCTCGCGGGCGCTCGTCACGCACCGGCACCATTCAACCCTAACGTAAGGGTAGTGTTTGCTGTGCGTGTCATGATGTATACGAAAGCCACATCCGGTGGCGTGTTCCGATCGGACCACCGTTTCCCTGTGCCGCGTGGTCCGGCCGGCGGCCCCGGCCCTCCCCGGGGCAGGAGCTCGATACGTCGTTCCGTCCGAAGCCGGTCCGATGGTCAGGGCACGTGAGTGGTCAGGGCACGTGGCTGGTCAGGGGACGTGGCTGGTCAGAGCAGGTGTACGTCACCCGGGATGCCGGCCGGGTGCGCATCGGCCGGTCGGGCGCGGGCAACGCTTGACAACGTCAACGTTCGTCCGAGCGTATGTCTGGCGCGGGGAACGGCGATCTGAACCGTGCCCGATCAGGCCGGTGCGGCTGGGGACCTGCGGCCGGGCATCGCGCCCCGTAGGCACCATCGCGCCGAGCATGGGCGACATGGGCGATGTGGTCGTCCCACAGCACCGCACTCGAGGACAAGCCGCGCTGTCGTAGGTCGACCTACTGTCGTAACTCGACCTACTGCCATAGCTTGACCTATAGCAGGTGCCACACTGGAGTCTATGGCTACGACATCTATGCAGCTGGACAGCGGGCTACGCGACGAACTGGCGGAGATCGCCGAGCGGGACTTCCAGGGCGTGCCGCTGGGCGAGGCGGTCCGGCGCCTGGTCAAGGAACATAAGATCAACCGCATCATGCGGCGGTACGAGGAACTGCGCGCCAACCCCGAGGAGTGGGCCAGCTACCAGGCCGAGGCGCGGCTGACCGACGACGCGGCCGGCGACGGCCTGCCGGATGCACGTGAGGAGTACCCGGAGTACCACCGGTGAGCCGGGCGCTGAGGCTCGCGCCCTGGCAGGTGTGGCTGGTGGACTTCGGTCAGCCAATCGGGCACGAGCAGGGCGGCCCACGCCCGGCCGTGGTGGTCGGCTCGGCAACGCACTGCCGGTTCCCGATCGACATGGCCCTCGTGGTGCCCCTGACCGCGCGGGACCGGGGCCTGGACCATCACGTGCGCATCGACTCGCCCGAGTCCGGCCTGGACCGGCCGAGCTGGGCACGCACCGAGGAGATCACGGCGGTATCCACCCAACGGTTCACCCGGTCCACACCGCTGGGCACCGCGTCGGCCACCGAAATCGCCAAGCTGAGCGAGTGGCTACGCGAGATGGTCGCCTTCTGCTGACCCGCCGCAGGCGCGGCTGGCGAGCCGCGCAGGTTCGCCACGTCACCTCCCCGTCCCGTTCAGCCCGACATCAGCGTTGCCGCCGCAGCGTCCAGAACAGCCAGTTCCCGGTGGCCGCGCACGTGGCCACGTCCCAGCCCTGGCCGCCGAGGTCGGACAGTACCGTGACCAGCTCGTCGTAGCTGCCGGGGAACATCCGCTCCTTGCCCCGGGGCATGTTGACCCGGATGGACCCTTGGTCCCACAACCATTCCACCGTGGCGAACTCGTAGGTGAAGATCGTTTCTCCCGCTCCGGTCGGTTGCAGCAGAGGATAACGGCCTTGAAGGTAGCGGCCTTCCGGGCCCGGGCCGCTGCGGACCGGCAGGTGCTGCGCGCACACCAGCCACGCCGCCTGCGCGAGCAGGCCCGGCCCGTAGCCGACCCCGGCCCGTCACCCCCGCCGGGGTGTCCCCGTTGGTGGTCGCCGCGCAGCACGGGCAGACCCTGGCCACGACCCGGTACTCGGTCACGTGCGGCCGTGGCAGCGGAGGCAGGACGCCGAAACGACTACCACACAAGATCCGGCGAACAGTCGGCCAGCCGTCGGCCGGTGAATTTGGGGGACCTGGGCACGGTCTGCGGTCCCCAAACCGTGACTGGCTCCCCATAATTCGTCCGGCTACGCCTCTTTTGGGGTTTTTCAAGATCAAAAATGGTTT
>NZ_CDXDOR010000221.1:0-5731 GCF_978021225.1 Frankia sp. CeTa3Moorea
GCCGGGGGTCAGACCTCCGGGCCGGCCAGCAGCGAGGCGACCAGGCTCGGTTCGATGTTCCCGCCGGTGAGCAGCACGCCGACGTCCGAGCCAAGACGGGGCGCGTGCTCCAGGGCTGCGGCGAGCGCGGTGGCCGCCGCCGGTTCGATGACCAACCGGGCGCGCAGGAACGCCGCCCGCAGCGCCTCGACGATGGCTTCCTCCGACACCGTCACGACCGCGGCCACGGCCCGGTGGGCGAGGTCGAAGGGGAGGGCGCCAATCCGGTCGGGGCGCAGCCCGTCGGCGATGGTGTGCCTGGCGGGTACGGTCACCGGCCGGTGCGCGCAAAGGGCCGCGGTGAGCGCGGGCACGGCCTGTGGCTCGGCCCCGACCACGGATACGTCGCGTCCCGCGGTCGTCAGGCAGGCGCCGGCAATCGCGCTGCCGCCACCGACCGGAACGATGACGGCGTCCAGGCACGCACCCTCCTGGGCAACCTGCCCGAGCAGCTCGGCTGTCGCGGTCCCCTGACCCGCGATCACATGGGGGTTCTGGTAGGGGTCGATGACGTCGTACCCGTGCAACTGGCGGAGTTCCGCCACGGTGGCCACCCGGTCGGCGAGCACAGTGCCGGCCGTCACAACCTCGGCACCGGCCTTCCGGATCTGGCTGATCTTGGCCGGCGCGGCGTCGGACGGCAGGAGCACGATGGTGGGTAGCCCGTGGTGGCGGGCGGCCAGAGCGACCGCGATCCCGTGGTTGCCCGTGCTCTGCGCGATCACCCCCCGGCTGCCGGAGGTGGCGAGGTGCTCCACGGCCAGCAGTGCACCGCGGATCTTGAACGACCCGCCGCGCTGCAGGTTCTCCGCCTTCAGCCACAGGCGCGCGCCGCCGAGGACATCGAGCTGGTCGCACCGCACGACCGGCGTCCGCCACACCCGGCCAGCCAGCCGCCGCTCGGCCCGGTCGACGACGGCGCGGTCCAGCTCCGGAGCCTTGTTGCCGTCGGCGGCCGGAGCGAGTGGATGTCCGTCCACATTCCTTTCAACCCGCTCGCACGGACCGCTCGTCCTGCTCGCCGCAGGCGCATGATCGCGCAAATAATTGATCCTCATAGACTCTCCGTGCATGCAGGAATTTGATGTCACGTGCGGTGTCGAAAAGGAGAGCGGCGTGATGGCGTGGTCGGCACCGGCCACGGGACCGTGTGGCGAGATGTCCGGGCAGATTCCGGAAAACCTGTCGGGGATATGTGCGATTCATGGTCGCACGTCTTCTTCCGGTGCGGAAGGCGCGGAGACCAGGGGGAAAACTGGACGCCGACCACCTGACGGTGATCGGCGTCCGCATTCGAAAGCATTTCTTGGTGGGTGACCAATCACCCGCATCCGTCATTCGTTGTGCAACGCTTCCGCGATGGTCGTGCGGGTCGCCGCACGGGCTGGGAAGAACGCGCCAAGTACCGCGATCATGATGCCGGCGAGACCTAGCAGCACGAGGAGGTGTGCGGACCATACGTCCACCATGCGCGCGGGCAGATCGACCCTCGCCGCGTGGCCCGCGATCGGCATGATCACATGGTGGGTGAGGACGCCTAACGGGATGCCGAGCAGTCCGCCGATTGTGCCCACAGCCGCCATGGAGGTGAGCGTCATGCTGATCACTTGGCGGGGCGTCATGCCGATCGACTGGAGCATCGCCAGATCACGGCGGCGTTCGTGAGTGTTGAGGGCGACTGTGTTGAAGACCCCGAGCCCCGCGACCGTCGCCAGAATAAGGGTGAGGACCGTCGACAGGCTGATGACGGCGGCGGTGAAGGTGGTCGAACCGGAGTTCGGATGCGAGTAGAGGCCCTGGTCCACTGCCCGCACGGCGGAGGTGTAGCGGGCGAGGCTGGTGTCGGGGGAGACCTGCACCAGATACTGGACGTGGGAGTTGAGGAGCCTGACGTCCAGATCGAGGGCGGACAGCGTCCGCCAGTCCGCGTAGAGCAGGTCCTGCTGGCTCATCAGCGAGGCGACGATGGTGGTGCGGATCTGCTTACCACCCACATCCAGCGGTAGCTGGTCGCCGACGCGGAGGCCCCGCTTGTGCAGGAACGCCGTGGACGCGGCGACCTCGCCGGGCCCGGCGATCCAGCGCCCCGTGACGATCTGGTCCTGGAAGTCCAGCGTGGACGTGTCCCCCCGCCAGAAGTCGGCGACGACGCTTTGGGAGGAACCCGTGACGGACACGGGGACATGCACGTCGACCGTCACGTGCTTCGTGCCGTCCAGGGACCGCAGCATCGCCTCGATCTGCCGGTCGTCCAGCTTCGGCGCGGTCTCGCCGAACTGCGTCCGGCCGGGCTCGACGGTGAGCTGGGCGGCCGACGAGTGCGTTGTTGCCTTGCCGTACTTGACGACCGTACCGACCAGGCCGGCCGCGAATGTCACGGTGGTCACGCCGAGGAGCACGGCCACCAGCGTCATCGCGGTACGGGCGGGCCGCGCGAACGGAAGCCCCAGACCGAGACTGACCGAGCGCGGCAACCGGCTGCCGCTGAGTCGGCGCTGAACCCGCAGCCCCCGACCCGGGCGCGGCGCGCTGCCCGCATTGATCGCCTCGGCCGCGGACAGCCGGTGCGCCCGCCTTGACGGTACGGCTGCCGCGAGGACAACGAGGGCGGGTATCCCCACCAGGGCGGCTACCGGCACCCACGCGCTGACGCCGACACCGCTGAGGTCCATGCCCGTGCCCTGGAACGCGCTGGTCAACAGCGGCTCCGTGGCGAGTACGCCGCCGACGGTGCCCAGCACGCAGCCGACGGCCGCCGGCAGCGAGACCATCAGCAGGTAGACCTCGACCACCTGACGTGGCGTGAACCCCAGGGACTTGAGAACACCGATGTGCCGAAAGCCGGCGACGACCGCGCCGCTGATGACGTTGGCGACGATCAACACGGCGACGATGATGCCGAGGATGCCGAAGACCATCAGGAAGGGCACGTACACGCCCGGCCCGGAGGCGACATCCTGCTTGATGGTGAGGTAAGACTGCGCGGCGACGAGCGCGCCCCTGGGCAGATCCGCCGTGGCCCGGTCGAGGCTCCGGTTGATCTCGGCCTGCGTCCCCGCCGAGTCGAAGCGGTACAGCATCTGGGTGGCCGTCGGGCCCATCACTTCCATCTGTGCCGGCGAGACCCAGGCGTCGGCGGTCCGGCTCAGGGTGTAGGCGTATCCGACGATGGTGAGCTTCGTGCCCTGCGGGGTCACGACCTGCCCGCCGAGAGGAAACGGCGAATGGCTGCCGACGGAAGGCGGTGTCTCGTTCACGACGATCTCGCCGGGGTCGGTGGCCCAGCGACCGTCCCACAGGTGTACCCGGTCCACCGGGCCGCCCGGGTCGGCGCGACCCACCACGGTCAGCGGGCCCGCAAGGAAGGGGACGCTGCCCGGGGCCAGGCTCACGGAGGTCTGGCCGAAGGGGCCGGCGGCAGCCTCGACGCCTGGCTGCTGGGCAGTCGTGGCGAGTTGAGCGTCGGAGACGTTGGCGGAGTCGAAAGCGGTGGCAGCGTGCGCGCCGCGCTGCTTGTCGAACGCCCGGTCGAAGGGCCGGCTGGCCGAGTCCAGCAGCCCCAGCGCGATGACCATGGTGGCTGTGGACAGCAGGACGACAATGGCGATGATGACCGTCTGCAGCCGGCGGCGTCGGACCGCCGCCCGCGCGGCCAACCACACTGCGCTCATCCGACCCGCTCCAATCTGCTCTCACGAGCGATCCGGCCGTCCTCGAACTCGATCAGCCGGGTCGCGCACCGTTCGGCGAGGCGCGGATCGTGTGTGACGATCAGCAGCGTCTGGCCGACCCGGTTGAGGTCGAGCAGCAGGTTCATCACCTGCTCGCCGCTCTGCCGGTCCAGAGCGCCGGTCGGCTCGTCCGCCAGAAGCAGTGAGGGCTGGTTCATCAGCGCCCGGGCCACAGCTACCCGCTGGCGCTGACCGCCGCTGAGCGTCGCCGGGTAGTTGTCCCGGCGGTCCGCGACGCCGAGCTCGTTGAGCAGCTTCAGCGCGCGCTTGCGGGCCTGGCGGGCCGAGGTGCCGGTTAGCTGGGCGGCGAGTGCCACATTGTCCAGCGCCGTCAGATCGTCGAGAAGGTTGAAGAACTGGAATATCATGCCGATCCGCCGTCGACGGAACAGCGCCAAGCCGGTCTCGTTGAGGCTGCCCAGATCGTCGCCGTGGACATTGATCGTCCCGGTGGTGGGGCGGTCCAGGCCGGCGACCATGTTGAGCAGCGTGGACTTGCCGCAGCCCGACGGCCCCATCACCGCGACCGCCTCGCCGGCCCGGATCTCCAAGGACACGCTGTCGAGCGCGACCGACTGCCCGTATTCCTTGCGCACGCCGTCCAGCCGTACGACGACCTGGTCCGAGGCGTTCACATTGGTCATGCTCCGACCCTAGGGAGGAATCGTCGGCCGGACATCGGCCGGCGGAGGTAATTCGGCAACCGGGTCATCCTTGAGATGTACGGCGGTGGCGCGCGACCGATGCCGTGGGAGGGCAGCCCGGTGCGAGCCAGGTCACCGCATCACCGAGTCGACATTGAGTCAATGTGGACGCCCGCGGCGTCGTCAGAGGCCTGCTGGGCGAACTGGGTGCGGTACAGGTGCGCGTAGAGCCCGTCCGCGGCCAGGAGCTCCTCGTGGGCGCCGCTCTCCCGGATCTGTCCGGCCTCGACGACGAGGATCTGGTCTGCCTCGCGGATAGTGGACAGCCGGTGCGCTATCACCAGGGAGGTCCGGCCTGCCAGAGCAGTCTTCAGAGCGCGCTGGATGGCTGCTTCGGACTGCGAGTCCAAGTGGGCGGTCGCCTCGTCCAAAACCACCACCGGTGGAGCCTTGAGTAGCAGCCGAGCCAGGGAGATCCGCTGCTTCTCGCCGCCGGAGAGGCGGTAGCCACGGTCACCGACCACCGTGTCGAGGCCGTCCGGCAGGGCGTGGATGGTGTCCCACACCTGTGCTGCCCTGCAGGCGTCGATCAGCTCCTGCTCGGTGGCGCCGGGCCGGGCGTACGCCAGGTTGGCCCGCAGGGTGTCATGGAAGAGGTGCGCGTCCTGGGTGACCACGCCGACGGTGTCCCGCAGGGACTGAAGGGTCAGATCACGGACGTCGTGGTCGCCGATCCGGATCGACCCCGATGTGGGGTCGTACAACCGTGGCACCAGGTGCGTGATCGTGGTCTTCCCCGCGCCGGACGGCCCGACCAGAGCGGTGAGCTTGCCCGCTGGCGCACGGAAGCTCAGCTCGCGCAATGTCAGCATCGTGTCGCCACTCAGCGCCGTGTCGCCGCGTTCCGGTGTGCGCACCGGGACCGACTCCAGGGACACGAGCGAGACCTCCTCGGCGGTGGGATACCGGAAGCTGACTCGGTCGAACTCGATGTACGGTGCCGGGCCGTCGGGACCAGGCAGGGGCAGCGCGTGGGCGTCGGGGTGTTCCGAGATAAGCGGCTCAAGGTCCAGCAACTCGAAGACCCGGTCAAAGCTCACCAGCGCGGTCATCGCCGTGACCGGCATGTTCGACAGTTGGTTGATCGGTCCGTACAGCCGCAGCAGCAGGGTCACCATCGCGACCAGTGTGCCGATCGGAAGGGTGCCGTCGATGGTGAGGGCGCCGCCCAGGCCGTACACCAGCGCCGTGGTGAGCGAGGTCAGCACGGTGACGATGATGAAGAGCAGCCGCCCATAGACCAGACCGCCGACGTAA
>NZ_CDXDOR010000222.1:0-3334 GCF_978021225.1 Frankia sp. CeTa3Moorea
CTACGCCCCCCGTGCGCCAGGCGCCCCCAGCGCCGCCGGTGCCGCCGGTGCCGCCGGTGCCTTCCGGCGACGCCGCTCGACCGCCGACGACGCCCGATGGTCGGATACGCGCCGTGGACGGCCTGTCGCTAACCGTCCCGACCGGCACGGTCACGGCGCTGCTCGGGCCGAACGGCGCCGGCAAGACGACCACCGTGGAGATCTGCGAGGGATTCCGCCGCGCCGACGCGGGCGAGGTGCGGGTTCTCGGGCTCGACCCCTGGGCGGACGCCGTTGCCCTGCGCCCCCGGGTCGGGGTGATGCTGCAGTCCGGGGGGATGTATCCCGGCGCCCGCGCCGGCGAGATGCTGCGCCTCGTCGCCTCGCACTACCGCCACCCGCTGGATCCCGCGGCGCTGTTGGACCGGCTCGGGCTGACCGGGTCCGCCGGTACCCCGTTCCGCCGGCTCTCCGGCGGCCAGCAGCAGCGGCTGTCGCTGGCGATGGCCGTGGTCGGCCGCCCGGAGCTGGTCTTCCTCGACGAGCC
The DNA here is from genome assembly GCF_978021225.1 of Frankia sp. CeTa3Moorea. Lineage (NCBI taxonomy): Bacteria > Bacillati > Actinomycetota > Actinomycetes > Frankiales > Frankiaceae > Frankia > Frankia sp. CeTa3Moorea. The sequence goes on from NZ_CDXDOR010000222.1 coordinate 527, forward strand.
GACGGCCGGGTTGGACGTCCAGGGCCGGCGGGACACCTGGGAGCTCGTCGAGGAGCTGCGCACGGCCGGGGTCACCGTCGTGCTGACCACCCACGCCATGGACGAGGCCGAACGGCTCGCCGATCAGGTGATCATCGTCGACCACGGCAGGGTGGTGGCGGTCGGCTCCCCCGCGGAGCTCACCCGGGGCGGCGCCGAGGGGCAGCTGCGCTTCCGGGCCCCCGCCGGGCTGGATCTCGGCCGGCTGCTGCTCGCGCTGCCCGACGGCACCACCGCGCAGGAGGGCCCGGCTGGGCACTACCTGTTGCAGGGCACGGTCGACCCGCAACTGCTCGCTGCGGTGACCGCCTGGTGCGCGGGTAACGGCATCCTGGCAGAGGATCTCCGGGTCGAACAACGCACGCTGGAGGACGTCTTCGTGGAACTGACCGGATCGGAGCTGCGCTCATGACCGGCATCCCGCTGCTCGATCTGCGCCCGGCTCCGGCGCCCGCGTCGCGGGCCCGGATGCTGGCGGCACAGACCAGGCTCGAGCTGGTACTCACCCTACGGCGCGGCGAGTCCGTCCTGCTCACCCTGATCATCCCGGTCGGTCTGCTGGCCTTCTTCACCGCCGTCGACGTGCTGCCGAGCTCCACCGAGCGGCCGGTGGACTTCCTCGTCCCCGGGGTGCTCGCGCTGGCCGTGATGTCGACCGCCTTCACTGGGCAGGCGATCGCCACGGGCTTCGAACGCTCCTACGGCGTCCTCAAACGCCTCGGGGCGACCCCGCTGCCCCGCGCGGTCCTACTCGCCGGCAAGACGTTGGCGGTGCTCGCCGTCGAGGTCATCCAGCTGGTGCTCCTGGTGGCGGTCGGGTTCGCGCTGGGCTGGGACCCGACCGGCGGGCCGGTCGGGGTTCCGGCGGTGCTGGCGCTGCTCGTCCTGGGCACGGCCGCGTTCTCGGGGCTCGGCCTGCTGATGGCCGGAGCCCTGCGGGCCGAGGCGACGCTCGCCGCCGCCAACGGCGTCTACCTGGTGCTGCTGCTGATCGGCGGGGTGATGTTCCCGCTGTCGAAGCTTCCCGGCTGGCTGCGGGCGATCGCCGAGGTGCTGCCGACCGCGGCGCTGTCGGACGGGCTGCGGGCCGTCCTCGCCGAGGGCGACGGTCCGGGGGCGCATACCCTGATCGTGCTCGCGGCCTGGGCGGTGGCGAGTCTGGCACTCGCCGCCCGCACCTTCCGCTGGGAGTAGAGCCGACTGGGAGTAGAGCCGACACCGCGACCATCCGGTCACCGGGCACCAGCCGACCGGCAGGCACCATCCGGCCGGCAGGCACCATCCGACCAGCGGAGAAGGATCCGAGCGGCCCGCGCCGGACAGGGCGTTACCATGGCAGTCGTGCCAGCTTCTACAGAGCGTCGGAGTTTGCCGCTGATCAGCCTTCGCGCCTTCCGACTCCTCACCACACTTAACGTGGTCTTGCTGTCACTGATCGTGGTGAGTGGTGGCGTGGTCCGCCTGACCGGCTCCGGTCTCGGCTGCCCGACCTGGCCGCAGTGCGGGGACGGCTCGTTCGTGCCGCACTCGGAATACGCCCTGCACGGAGCGATCGAGTTCGGCAACCGGGTCGTCGGCCTGGTGGTCGGCCTCGTGGCGCTGATCACCCCGCTGGTCGCGCTCCGCCTGCGCGGCGGACGGCGGCGCGATCTTCGGCTGCTGTCCTTCGGCCTCTGGGTGGGTTTCCTCGGACAGGCCGTGCTCGGCGGGATCACCGTCCTGACGAAGCTGCACCCGGCGACCGTCGCCGCCCATTTCCTGCTCTCCATGGTCCTGCTGTGGAACGCGGTCCTGCTGGACCACCGGGCCCGCCAGGACGCGGGTGCGGCGACCCCGGGGGTCGGTCCCGCGCTGCGGTGGCTGGCGCGCCTGCTGGTGGTCGTCTCGGCGGGGGTGCTCGTCCTCGGCACGGTCGTGACCGGCGCCGGGCCGCACAGCGGTGACAGCGATCATCCGGCCCGCTTCGGGTTCGACCTCGTCAACGTCTCCCAGCTGCACGCCGACGGCGCGATGCTGCTGGTCGGGCTCGTCGCGGCCATGGCGTTCGCGGTGCGGGTCGCCGAGGCTCCCGACGAGGCCAGGCGGACCTCCCTCGCCCTGGTCGGGACCGTCCTCGCGCAGGCCGCGATCGGATTCACCCAGTACTTCCTCGGCGTTCCCGCTCTCCTCGTCGCCCTGCACATGACCGGGGCGACCGTGATGTGGGTCGCCGCGCTGCGGCTCTGGCTCGCCCTGAGCTCCCGGCACCCCCGGCCGGTACCGGACGCGGCGCCCACCCTCGCGGCGGCCGGCGCCGAGGTCCCCGCGCCCGCCGGGCCGGTCGGGACCACCGCCCCCACCGGCGCCGGCATCGGCTCCTAGAGCACCGACGCCCTGGGACCACCGGCGCCCTGGCCACGGCGGCCACGCTCCGTTCCTGAGACGGGAAACAGTCCCGGCAGCCGGCTCGACGTCCGACGACCCGCCGCGGCACGGCCTCCGCCGAGGGGCCGACGTCGTGACGGAAACGCGACGGACACGTGTGGGGGGCAGGGCGGAGTCCTCCCCGCGGTGACGGGCAGGCGCCTCTACCCGTCACACGCTCACAGGCGGATGCCGTCTTTGCGTACCCGGGCGGCAAGATCCCGGATCTTCCGGGTGGGGACGAGTTCCCACCCGGTGCGCAGCGTCGCCCGGCCCTCCGTGCCCACCACCCGGACCTGATGCGGCACCCACTCGCCCGGCATCCCGTCGTACCGGTCGGGAACCTCACCCCCCACCATGATCACC
>NZ_CDXDOR010000222.1:3637-6029 GCF_978021225.1 Frankia sp. CeTa3Moorea
TGGGCCCGGTCGAACTCCGCCCGCGGAAAACTGGTGATCAGTACACCGTCGCCGTCCAGGACCAGCAACGGCCACCCCCCGGTCACAGGACCACCACCGGATCATCCGGCCGGTGCAGCACCAACGCCGGCACCACCAGCCACTCCCCATACCCATGGGCACGGGCATGCCGGTCCGCGTCCCGGGGGGTGGCGAAGTAGCCGACCACCCCGTCCACGTCCCGGTCCGGCCCGTCGACCACCGCCACCACCCACACCGTGGCCGCCTGATCCGCCCCCGGGCCGGCCCGCGTCGTCCGCCACCAGGCCAGACGATCCCGGCCCCGCACCGGCACCTCACATTCCAACCGGGCAAAATGCTCGTCCTCCCACCGGCCCACGGCCAGAACCTCCCCCCGACGTCACCGCGACACGGCAGCCGTGGTCGCTGTCTTCATAGACGTGCAGTCCCCATTTGCCGATGACACAGGATCGCCAGGTCATAGGTTCTCCGGACAGTAGGAGTGATGAAAAGGCACCCCGAGGCCGGGAAACAGAGAACCGATTCCCCATCTCAACCAGCCCCGGAGGCCATGCGAAGAACCTAACGCCAACCGGCAATCGGAACGAGTCGCGTAACGCAGTAGTTCACCTGACACGCTACGCGCAACTACCACGCCCCGTGGTAGTTGGACGATCTACTGGACCCGCATGAAGTCGGCAAGCTCGCGTAGCTCCGAACTCAGCCTTCGCTTCCGGGAAAGCAGAACCGTACTCAGGACGTCCTTACCCTTGCGCTGGTGTCGCAGCCATTCCGGCGCGGTACGAAGCAGCAGCGTCAGCACACCGACCGCATCCCCGAAGTCACGAAGCGCCGCATGCGCAGCGGCCACATCGAGCAGATGACGGCTGTAGTTGTCCGACCGCCGCCGCTTCCCTGCGCCGTCGCGGACATCCTCCGCTATGCGCAGCACCCCACGCGGATCACCAGCGATGATCAGCGCCTCAGCCCGCTTCATCCGCACGACATTCGGATTGAACGTCGTGAAATACTGATGGTGCCGGCCAGTAATCCCCGACCCGGTGATCCTGGACGCGGCAACCTCGGCAAGTGACAAAAAGTCATCCGACGCATCGACTCGGTTGTTCCGCACCGCCGCCGCCGAGTGGTTCGCGTGCGACCACCAGCAGCCGCACCCCCGTCCGGCGCAGCAGGCCCAGGACCGCCATCCGCCCGGTTTCGGTGGCCGCGAGCCGTTCCACCGTGTCGACCACGACCACGCCGTACGCCCCCGACTCGACCAGCCGGACGACCGCCGACCGGGCGTGCGGACCCGACCCGATCTGACGGACCACACCCCCAGCCCGCCGAAAACCCGTAGCCCACCGAAAAACAACGCCCCGTCCCGCCCGGTGACACCGGGATCAGGACGGGGCGGGGTCGGTGGGGTCGGACGGTGGGGCCGGGCGAGATCAGACGAGAGCGGTGACGGCGATCGCCATGAACAGCAGAGTCAGATACGTGATCGACATGTGGAACAGGCGCATCGGCCTCGGGTCCTCGCCGTGCCGGGCCCGGCGGGCGACCCGGTGCGACTCGACCAGGAACCAGGCGCCCACCGCGACGGCGGCGACGAGGTAGACCGGGCCGGTGGAAGCGACGGGAGCGACCGCGAGCGAGGCGGCGACCATCGCGTAGGCGTAGCCCAGCATCCGCCGGGTGACGACCTGGACGGAGGCGACGACCGGCAGCATGGGGACGCCCGCCGCGGCGTAGTCGTCGCGGAACTTCATCGCCAGCGCCCAGAAGTGCGGCGGGGTCCAGAAGAAGACGACGGCGAACAGCAGCACCGCGGCCCAGCCGACGGTCCCCGTGACCGCCGACCACCCGATCAGGACGGGGAAGCAGCCGGCCGCGCCCCCGATGACGATGTTCGACGGGGTGCGGCGCTTCAGCCCGAGGGTGTAGACGAAGACGTAGAAGGCGATCGCCCCGTCCGCCAGCAGCGCGGAGGGCCAGTTGACCAGGAAACCGAAGAGCAGTGTCGAGACGATCCCGATCACGATGCCGAAGGTCAGCGCCTCCGTGGGCGTGACGGTCGCCCGCACGAGCGGACGGCGCTTCGTGCGGCCCATCATCTGATCGATGTCACGATCGACATAACAGTTGATCGTGTTCGCGCTGCCGGCGGCGAGGGTTCCCGCCACCAGGGTCACGGCGATCAGCCAGAGCGACGGCATGCCCCGTTCGGCGAGCATCATGACCGGGACGGTGGTGATGAGCAGCAGTTCGACCACGCGCAGCTTCATCAGGGCGACATAGCCGCGGGCCTTCGCCGACACGGCCGCCCAGCCCCCGCGGGTCGCGTGCCCGGCGCCCGGGAGCCCGTCGGCGGGCGGATCTGCTGCGGGGG
>NZ_CDXDOR010000223.1:0-870 GCF_978021225.1 Frankia sp. CeTa3Moorea
CCCCGCCCGGCCGTCAGCATCATCGTCACGATCTACCTCTCCCAGCCCCGCCCAAGCCAGCCTAGATGGAAAGTACTGCCTGTCTCGTCTCATCTTGGCAGGTAGGGCGCTCGACGTGCACCACCCGGCAGCCCGACCATCCACGCGATATCCACACCCAACGACGTACCCCCGACCACGACACACCCGTTTCCCCGGCGATCATTTCCTCGACAATCATGATCTTGCCGGGAGTGGGTGCGTCGCCGTTTCCGGACACCATCGCCGTCGCACTCCGCTACAGCCCTGAAGTTGCGAAGCGTCAGGCGTCGAACACGGCTTCAGGCGTAGTGTGCAGAGCCGGTTTGATGACGTATGCCTCGGCACCCGCTTGGGATTAGCGAAGCAGATTCCGCACCTAGGGCGTGGAAGTATGAACCGCCCCAAGATTCTCCGCAGCGATTTCTGGCCATGCGTAACCTTTGTCGCGTCGCTGGTAGCCTGATCCAAGTAGCTGGCCGCTGGAGATGTTGACCATGCCGATTTACATGGCTTACTGACTACAGTAGACAAACTCAACATGACACCGCCCCCCACAGGGCGTGCGTTGCTTTTTTCTTATATTTCCGAGACGCAAGGCGATGAAGTTGATCATTCCTGGCGGCGAAGCCGCCACCTGGTCTAATGAGAATTTGATGGGGCTGTGGTGGGCTGTTTGCTGGGTGCCGGGCCGTGGCTGGGATGATGGTGGGGCGTTACCTGGTCGACGTCGGCTGTCTCTGGTGCGGACGAGCCCGTGGTTGAGTATGACGGCGGAGGCCTGGGGCACTTGTTCCTGCTGCCGTGAGCGCGTTCCTCAGTTTCCGTGTTCAGGCCTCCCCGGGTAACGCA
>NZ_CDXDOR010000223.1:1193-2514 GCF_978021225.1 Frankia sp. CeTa3Moorea
CCTTGGAGGGTGTTGCCTGATTGGGAAGGGAGGCAGGGGTGGAAGTGGTGTTCCCGCGCTGCGCGGGACTCGACGTCCATCGGGACACGGTGGCCGCGGCGGTACGGATCCAGCCCGCCAAAGGACCCGCGAAAGTCGAGGTCCGCACGTTCACTGCGACCGGGGGTTCGCTGGGGCTCCTCGCGGACTGGCCGGCCCAGAACAAGGGCACGGTCGTGGGAATGGAATCAACAGGGGTTTATTGGAAACCTGTCTTCCACATGCTGGAAGACCAGTTCGAATGCTGGCTTCTCAACGCCGCGCATGTCCGTAACGTACCAGGCCGGAAAACGGATGTGGCGGACGCCGCCTGGCTTGCGGACCTGGTCGCGCACGGCCTGGTCCGCCCGTCCTTCGTCCCCCCGAAACCGTTCCGGGACCTGCGCGACCTCACCCGGGCGCGGCGCACGGTCGTGGAGGAGAAGACCCGCGAGGTCCAGCGGCTGGAGAAGCTGATGCAGGACGCCGGGGTGAAACTCACCAGCGTCGCCTCCCAGCTGCTGGGCGTCTCCGGCCGGGCGATCCTGGAGAAGATGATCGCCGGGGAACGGAACCCCGAGTATTTGGCGGAGCTGGCCCGCGGCCGGCTGCGCGGGAAGATCCCGGCGCTGACCGAGGCGTTGGCCGGCACGTTCCGCTCCGGTCATCACGGGTTCCTCGCAGCCCAGCTGTTGGAACGCATCGACCTGTGTGACGAGCAGATCGAGGAGCTCGACCATCGGATCGAGGTGATGATCGCCCCTTTTGTTGGGACGGTGGACCGGGTGACGACGATCCCGGGAGTGGGTAGGGTCACCGCGATCGTGCTGCTCGCCGAGGTCGGGATCGACATGTCCCGGTTCCCGACCGCGGGGCACCTGGCATCGTGGGCGGGTATCTGCCCGGGGAACCACACCTCGGGTGGGAAACGCCTGTCCGGTCGTACCCGCCACGGGAACAAGTGGTTACGGACCGCGTTGACCGAGGCGGCGTGGGCCGCGGCTCGGAGTAAGAACACCTACCTGGCATCGCACCACGCCCAGGTCCGAGGCCGCCGCGGGATCCAGAAAGCGATCGGGACGACCCGCCACGACATTCTCATCGCCTACTGGCACATCATCGCGGGCAACACCGAATACCACGACCTCGGTGGCGACTGGCACACCCGCCGCCGCCGGAACCCCGAGAAACGCAAGAACACCCTGGTCGGCGAACTCGAAAAGCTCGGCTACACCGTCACCATCGAACCCGCGGCCTGACCCCAAACCCCATCACCAGCACCCCACACGCGCGGACTGAACGG
>NZ_CDXDOR010000223.1:2637-6083 GCF_978021225.1 Frankia sp. CeTa3Moorea
CACCGGGTCCCCGCGCGATCCCGCACGCCCCGACCCAGCCCCTCCGTGGTCCGGTAATTCACTCCTCAGTCAGACTGACAGGTGGGCGTTCATGGCTCGGGCCTTCTCGGCAAGCTCAGGCAGTTCCGCGACAGTGATGCCGGCTTGGGTGAGGAGTTCGTAGCCCTGGCAGTCGGCGACGAAGAGGCTGGGTTCACGCCAGGCGATGACCACCCGTGGGATCTTCGCTTCCAGGATGAGCTGGGTGCAGGTGCGTGGCCGGGATTTGCGCTGCGAGCAGGGTTCGAGAGTGCTGTAGATCGTCGCGGTGGCGAGCCGCGGGTCGTCGGGGACGATCTTCGCGAGTGCGGACTCCTCGGCATGCACCGCGTCGTCGACCTCACGGGAGAAGCCGAAGGCGATCTCCTCGTTGTTCTCGTCGACGATGACGGCGCCGACCGAGTAGGCGCCGGTGGCGGGCGGGCAGCGGTGGGCGAGTTCGATGGCCCGGGTCATCCAACGCTGATCGTCGAGCTGGGGCATGGAGCAGCTCGTCCTTCCCTGGGGCCGGTCCCTGGTGGAGGCAGACCGGGTAGCCGGTAGCGGGATGGTAGTCAGACGGTGATGGTCGTGGGGACCTGGTCCATCGCCTGGCGGAACTCGCGTACCTGTGGGGGATAGTCTGCCATCCGGCGACGGCGTCACGCAGTGACCGCAGACTGGTCATGATGCGTCCGGAGTGTGTGCTGGCGCCGACCGTGAATGCGTCGAGACCGAGTGTCGCGGCTTGCTCGGGTTCGCGTGCTCCTGCGTGCGCGGGGGCTTCGCGGGCGAGGTAGACACCGCGGTCGCGGTAGAAAGCCGAGGGGAGACCATCGATCGCGGCCCGGAACCCGGTGGCCGCGGCAGGGTAGTCACCGAGGGCGGCGAGGCTATGTGCCCGCTGGACCTCGATATAGGCAGGGCTGAAGAACTCGCCCCAGGGCATGAGGGCCGTCCCGGCCTGGGACGGGGTCCCCGTACTCCCACAGCGCCCGGCCGTCCTTCGCCCAGCGCAGCTCGAACACGCCCGGCTCCGAGCGGAAGCCCTTCACCCCGAGGCTCGGGTGGAACTGGCCCGTCTCCAAGCCCTCGCGGAACAGCACGACCGCGCGGCGGAACGCTCGCCGCTGCTCGGGAGTCAGCCGCGCGTACTCCGCCACGAAGCGGGCCACCTGCTCGTACGTGGGCACGCCGTCACGATAGTGCGTCGATCATTCCGAGCTCACGGGAGGTACGCGGCTCATCAGCTTGCCTTCGGGTGCTCCTCGACAGCCAACTGGTCCAGCTCGTCCAGAAGGGCATCGAACGCAGCGTCGGACAGGCAGAAGACGGTGCGACCCGCCTCGACATCCTCGTGGGCCTCGTCGATCGCGCGCTTGGTGTCGGGGTCGGGTTCATCAACCCACTCGTGGGGCTCAGGGTAGGGCTGCGCCGTCGCGTCCATGGCCAGCCTCCGCATCGGTGCGCATCGTGTCGACCCAACCTTAGCTTCGTCCATGATGGCTTGCGGCGGCAGCCTGGGCGAGCCTCAGGGCTGACGGACCCAAGCTGACACGGCCGATGTGCCTGCGGCTGTTGGCACGCGAAGGCTGGGCGCGGCAGCATCCGTTCACATCAGCCATCGGAGTGGTGCCCGCTGCGCGGCAGGAGTCGCGCCCCACGTTGACCGTCTCGTGGCCCCTCACTCAAACCCGAGGATGGGACGTCTGCCTGATCACCACACCGGCGGCCGTGGCGTTCATCGACATACCAGCACTTGAAGAACAGACCGGTCATCCCGTGAAGAGCGTCTACCGCCAGCCAGGCGAGCCACGATCGAACTCGTTCCCCCAGGCAGACACGATCATCGTCGCCCCGGCGACCTACAATACGATCAACAAATGGGCTGCCGGTACCAGCGACAACTACGCCCTTGGTGTCCTGGCCGAGGTATTCGGATTGGGTATCCCGGTCATCGTCCTGCCGTTCGTCAACTCGGCTCTGGCCGCGCACTTCGCCTTCCAGCGCAGCGTCACTGAGCTGAAGAAGGCCGGAGCCCACATCCTCATGGGACCGGGGGCCTGGCAGCCGCACGAGCCCCACACCGGCGGCCAGCACTTGGACACGTTTCCGTGGGGACTCGCACTCGACGAAGCGGACTATAGGACCGCGGGGAGCTGACCGTCCTGGACCAGTCCGCCGGGTAGCCCGGGGGGATCTCACCCCCGGGCTCCTACAGAACGGAGCGTGACGGTCTCCTGTCGCTCCGCTCGTCCCATCCGGTTCGTCAGAAGCTGGTGGTCCATGCCCAGTGGGCGAACAGGCGGGGCTGTCTACGGGTCAGGAACCGGGGCCGCTGCGCTGGCCGCCGTGGGGGCGGGAAAATCATGGGTGCGGCCGTCCGGGACGCCGGTGTCACTGTGATGCCTTCCCGAGCTCGGGAGTCAGGATGGCGCGGGGACCGCTGACAGGCGCCGTTGATTGTTGCCATGAGCACGCGGGTCAGACTCTTCCGAGACCTGTGGTCCCTCCGGACGGCCGCGCCTGGTAGCCGTCCGGGGATCGGAGACGTCTGGTGGAGTTGCTGCACGACCGGTGCGCCGCGCTGGATCGAGGAGGAGATACGCCCTTTTGCCCGCCAGCTTGACCACCCGGTCACGATCCCCGGGGTCGGCCGGACCGTCGCCGAGGCCATCATCGCCGAGACCGGCGCCGACATGACCCGCTTCCCGTCGGCCGGACACCTGGCGTCCTGGGCCGGGGTCTGTCCCGGCCACCACGAGTCCGCCGGCAAACGCAGATCCGGGAAGACCCCGCACGGCAACCACTGGCTCGGCGGCACCCTGGGCACCGCCGCCATGGCCGCCGCCCGTACCCGCGACACCACCTACCTCGGCGCCCGCTACCGCCGGCTCGCCCCACGGCTGGGCAAGAAGAAGGCCCTCGTCGCGATCGAGCACTCCATCCTGACCGCCGTCTGGCACATGCTCACCAACGACACCGACTACCAGAACCTCGACGGCGACTACTACACCCGACGCGACCCCGAACGCGCCCTGCGCCGCCTGACCCGCCAAGCCAACACCCTCGGCTACACCGTCCGCTTCGACCCCCTCCCCGAGGCCGCCTGAACCGGGCACCACCGTCACCTCACGTTATTTTTCGGGTCAGGCCCTTCCACCATCGTTTGTCCTTCTTGAACGACCTCAGACGTTTGAACTTCCGTCTGGCCCAGCGCACCAGGTAGGTGTTGATGCGGGTGAATAGGCGGTCCAGCGCAGAGCGGTAGAACATCCCGTAGTAGTTCATCCAGCCACGAATGACCGGATTCAGCCACGCCGCGAGCGCCCCGATGTCCTCGGCCGTGCGCAGGTGGATCCGCCGTTACTGGTCAGGTATTGACCAGCTTTCGGTGACTCTGAGTTAAGCCGCCGAGAGGGTGAGGG
>NZ_CDXDOR010000224.1:0-5632 GCF_978021225.1 Frankia sp. CeTa3Moorea
GTACGACATCGCCCACGTTTAGTCACGCACAGCATACAATGCATTACTCATGGTGAAGGATGTAAAGGGCGACTGGAGGTCGAGGTCGGTGGTCCCCTCTCCTGCCCGGTCGCGCGTCCTGCTGGTGACGCACTACTTCCCCCCGGAGACCGGAGCTCCCCAGTCCCGGTTGTCGGAGACGGCACGCGCGTGGGCGGCGAACGGGCTCGACGTCACCGTACTCACCGGCATGCCGAACCACCCGACGGGCAAGATCCCTACCGCCTATCGCGGCGCCTGGCTGCGGACCGAGCGGGTCGACGGGTACCGCGTCGTGCGCACCTGGCTCTATGCCACTCCCAACGAGGGGATCACCCGCAAGACCCTCGGCCATCTGTCGTTCATGGTCACCAGCGTCCTGCTCGGCGGCCGGCCCGCCGGCCCGGCCGACGTGGTGGTGGTGTCCTCGCCGACCTTCTTTCCCCTCGGCTCGGCCTGGCTGCTCGCCAGGCTGCGAGGCGCCCGGCTGGTCGTGGAGGTCCGCGACCTGTGGCCGGCCATCTTCGAGCACCTCGGCGTCCTCACCGACCGGCGGGTCCTCGGCATTCTCGAACGCCTCGAACTCGCCGCCTACCGGGCCGCCGACGCCGTTGTCACGGTGACGGAGGGGTTCCGGGAAGACATCGTGCGGCGAGGCATCGCGCCGCACAAGGTGCACGTGATTCCCAACGGCGTGGACCTCCGCCGGTTCCACCCGACGACCGTGGCCTCGGCCGACATCCGGGCCCGGCTGAGCGCCACCGACGGCGACACCCTCGTGCTCTACCTCGGCGCCCACGGCATCTCGCACGGGCTGACCTCGATCGCCGACGCGGCCGCCCGGGTGACCGGCCGGCCGATCCGGTTCGCCTTCGTCGGTGAGGGGGCCGAGAAACGCAGGCTCGTCGGGCACGTCGAGCGCCTGGGACTGGCCAACACGGTGCTGCGCGACGGGGTTGCCCGCGAGGAGGTGCCCGCCGTCGTCGCGGCCGCCGACATCTGCGTCGTCCCGCTGCGGGACGTGCCGATGTTCGACACGTTCATCCCGTCGAAGATGTTCGAGTTCCTCGCCGCGGGCCGCCCGGTGATCGGGGCGGTCCGCGGCGAGGCAGCCCGGATCCTCCTTGCCGCCGGGCAGATGGTCGTGCCCCCCGAGGACCCGGCCGCGCTGGCGGAGGCGATCCTGGCCCTGGCGGCGGACCCGGACCGCCGGGAGCGGATGGCCCGCAGCGGGCGGGCCCACGTCGAGGCCCACTACGATCGCGACGACCTGGCCCGCCGGTACCAGACGCTACTGTTCGGCAACGCACCGTTCCCGGCGCCGCCCCCACCGACGACCCTTTCCCCACCGGTACCGGTGCAGGTACCTGCACCGGTACCTGCACCGGACGTGGTCGCATGAGGTTCCTCGTCACCGGTGGCACCGGTTTCCTCGGAAGCCGGGTGGTCGACCGGGCGCTCGCGGACGGACACCGGGTCGTCGGGCTGGCGCGCAGCGACGCGGCGGCGACAAAGCTGCGCCGACGCGGCGCGGGGACTGTGCGCGGTGACCTCGACGATCCGGCGACGCTGCTCCCGGCATTCCGCGAGGCGAACTGCGAGGCGCTGGTCAACATCGCCTCACTCGGGTTCGGCCATGCGGAGACGATCGTGACCGCCGCCCGTGCGGCCGGCATTCACCGGGCCGTCTTCCTTTCCACCACCGGGATCTTCACTACGCTCGATCCACCCTCGAAGCGGATCCGGGTAGCGGCCGAGGGGACCATCGCGGCGAGCGGGCTGGACTGGACGATCATCCGGCCGACGATGATCTACGGGGGTCCCGACGACCGGAACATGGCCCGGCTGCTGGCGCTGCTCCGGCGCGTTCCGGTGCTGCCGGTCCCCGGCGGGGGGCATCATCTGCAGCAGCCGGTGCACGTCGAGGACCTGGCCCGCACCGTGCTGCGCGCAGCGACGACCGCGGCGGCGATCGGACGCGCCTATGACGTCGCCGGGCCGGAGGCATTGACGTTCCGGCAGGTCGTGACCACGGCCGGCGCCACCGTCGGCCGACGGGTGATCTGCGTGCCCGTGCCGGTCCGCCCCGTCATCGCCGTGACCCGCGCCTACGAACGGCGGGTGTCCTCGCCAAGGTTGAAGGCCGAACAGATCGCCCGGCTCACCGAGGACAAGGCCTTCTCGATCGACGCGGCCCGCCGCGACCTGGACCATCGTCCGCGGCCATTCGCGGCCGGCATCGCGGCGCAGGCCGCCTCATCACCCGATCGGGTGACCCCCAGCCGCTCTCCCGACCGAACGGAGACCCGGATGTTCCAGATCGACCAGGCCACCCAACTGTTCCAGGACCTCCAACGGATCGCCAGGGTGGCTGGTCCCCCGACGGCGCTGCGCTTTGGTGCCGCCGTGGCCCGGCATGCTCCGACCATCCGCCGGGCGGGCAACCTGAATGCCGCTGACCGGGCAATGGCCGCCGGCGGCCACACCTACCGGCCGCTGCCCGGGGTGACGGTCATGTTGCCCGGCACCGCGTTCGGCGGCGCGCGCGAGATGTACTGCCGCGGCGTCTACCACGCCCTCCCCGGGTACGCGCCGGCGGCCGGCGAGGTCGTCGTCGACCTCGGCGCGAACCAGGGCCTGTTCTCGGTGCTCGCGGCGCGAGCGGGCGCCGAGGTGATTGCCGTCGAGGCGCAGCGCGGGTTCGCCCCCGCCTTCGTCAACCATGCCGCCGGCAACGGTGTATCGAGCCACATCCAACTGCTCCACGCCCTGGTCGGTCCGACCGCCGGCGTGTTCGCCGATCCGCGGGCCCGCCGGAACGCGACGCACTGGGACGGAGACGTCGACGTCCTCACCATGGCAGAGGTGTTCGATGCCGGCGGGGTCGACCAGGTCGACCTCGTCAAGCTGGACATCGAAGGCTCCGAGTTCGCCCTGTTCGACGAGCCCGGATGGCTGGACGCGGTTGGTCGGATCGTGATGGAGGTGCACACCGGGTTCGGCGATCCCCGCACGCTCGACGACCTGCTGGTCCGGCACGGCTTCGAGGTCACTCTGCTCGGTAACGACCTGGTGCCGACTGCCCATCTGGGCGACGCGGCGTCGGGCTACCTCTACGCCCGCCGGACCCGATCGACGACCCGGGCCATCCGCAGGCCCGCAGAGCCCGACGGTCGCCCGGTGCCGGTATCCGGCAGCCGCCCGTCATCCGAGCCCGGTTTCGTCGACGACCCCGCACCGCGGGGTGTCTCGGCGTGAGGCCGATGTCCAGCACCCGCCCGACCCTGGTCGACTGTGCCGGTGCCCGGATGGGCGGGGCGTTGCGGTTCCTGACCGAACTGGACGGTTACCTGAGCCTTCGGCCAGGCCTGCAGGTCCACCTGGTCGGCCGAGATCGCCGGATCGGACCGGGCTGGCTCGCCCGCCGGGAGCGGCCTGGGCGGTACGCGCGCGCGATCGCCCTCAACAACGTCGGCTTCCTCGCGACCCGCGGCGAACGATGGGTCCTGCTGCGCAACGTGCTGCACTTCCTGCCGGCGGAGGAGGCCCGACGGCTACCCGGCGGCCTGCCCGACGGCGTGGCCCGGACAGCACGTCTCGTGCGGCTGTTCGCCCGTCGTGCGGACGTGGTCGTCGTACCGACGACCACAATGGCGGACCGGGTTCTCACCATGCTTCCGAGCTTGTCCGCCAGGCTGGTGGTCCGGCCCCATCCGCTGTCCCCCGATCCGACCCCTCCCCGGGCCCGTACGCCGGGCCGGTTTCTGTGTCCCGTGTTGTTCGCGCCGTTCAAACCGATGGGGCGCCTGCTCCGCATGGTCGATGCCGCCGCGACCCGGCTTCAGGAGGAGATCGGAGCCCACCTCGCGATCATGGTCACCGCGACCGATCGCGAGGCCCACGAACACGGCCTGTCCCACTGTCGGACGCTGCGGTTCGTGGGCCGGCTGACGCCGGCCGAGCTGCGGGCCCACCAACGCGATGCCGGCGCGTTGCTGCAGCCGACGACGATGGAGTCCTTCGGCTACCCGCTCGCCGAGGCACGGCTCGCCGGGATACCCGTCATCGCCCGCGACACCTCGCACAACCGCGAGGTGGCCGGCCCGGTTCTGGTGCCGTACTCCCGGGAGTCGGCGGATGACCTCGCCGTGGCGCTGCGCACGGCACTCACGTTCACGCCACGGCCCGAGACGGGAAACCCCTTCGATCCGACGCGTTACTTCGACTGGTTGCTCGATGCAGGAGAGAGCTCACCATGACGACGCAGACCCACCGAATCCCGCCGCGCCAGGGCCCATCGTTCCCCGCGGCACCAACGGCAGCAACGGCAGCACCAGAACCGGTAACACCAGAACCGGCAGCGACGCGAACCCCACGCCGAGCGAACTGGCCGACCCCCTATGACACCGCCGGTACCACCGGCCCAGCCGGTGCCGCCGGTCCCTCCCCCGCCGGATCGGCACAGCCACAGCCGGCGCCGGGATCGGTTCCCCTCACCGCAATCATCCTCGCCCACAACGAGGCACCGAACATCGTCCGGGCGATCAGGTCCGTCGGTTGGTGTCGACAGGTCGTCGTCGTGGACTCGGGTTCCACCGACGGCACCGCGGATCTGGCCCGCGCCATCGGTGCAACTGTCTGGTACGAGCCTTGGCGTGGGTTCGCCGGCCAGCGGCAGTGGGCGATGACCCACCCTGGGATCGCCCACGACTGGGTGTACTTCCTCGACAGCGACGAATGGGTGTCCACCGCGCTCGCCGCCGAGATCGCCGCCCGGCTGGGGACGGCGGACTGCGCGGCCTACAGCCAACGACGCCGGCTGGTGTTCGAAGGCCGCTGGATCGCGCACTGCGGGTGGTATGCGAACAGCTGGCAGGCGCGGCTGCTCGATCGGCGGGTGGCGTACTTCGACGACGCCGTCACCTACAGCGAACGGGCCGTGGTCACCGGTGAGGTCGGACGGCTGTCCGCCGACCTGATCGACGAGGACCACAAGGGACTCGCCGCCTGGCTGCGCAAGCACGTGCGCTACGCCGAGCTGGAGGCGGCGCGCCGCGTGACGCAGCCCGCTGCCCGGGAGCGGTTGGCGCGGGTCCGCGAGGAGGTGCGCCGGCCCACCGGGTCAACCCGACCGCTCACGCGGACCATCGCGAGGGACGTGATCTTCCCGCTGGTTCCGGCCAAGCCGGCGGTCCTCTTCTGCTATATGTACCTGCTGCGGAGCGGATGGCGGGACGGGCGGCAAGGGCTGCTGTTCTGTCTCTACTACGCCTGGTACGAGCTCACGATCGGCGCACTGACCCGGTCTGTTCACCGGTGACCGCGTCGGTTCCGCTCGGTCGCTACCTGCGCACCACCGCGGGGCTGCGACCGGTCCAGCTCGGCGCCCGTGTCCGGCTGCGCGGGCAACGGGCCGTCCTGAGCCGCCACCCGGGCCTGGGCGAGATGCTGCTGCGCGGCAGGCCGCCAGCGGAATCCTGGCCGATCGGGTTCCTGCCGTTCGACGGCAGATGCCCGCCGGCTCGGCCGATGTTCGACGAGATCGTCGCGGGCCGCCTCACCCTGCTCGGCCACTCCCGCGATCTGTGTCCCCCGGACTCCAGCACCCCCGCGA
>NZ_CDXDOR010000225.1:0-5555 GCF_978021225.1 Frankia sp. CeTa3Moorea
GTCCGGGGTGGGGCCCGGCCGGTGGCGGGTACCGCCTGCTGCTGCGGGAGGGCCCCCGTGGCGTCCGGCGGGTGCTCGTGGTCGACACCATGATCGCCGTCAGGGAGGGGATTGCCGCCGGGGACGGGATCGGCGCCGGGGACGGAATCGGCGGGTCATGGCAGGTGCCCGGCGGGACGGCGACCACCGTGACCGGTCGGTTCGTCGCCGACGGCCGTCGCCTGCTGCTGCTGTGCGACATCGGGCGGGACCGGGCCGCGTTGTTTGGCGTCCCCGTCGACCCCACGGGCGATCCGGCCGGCGGGCCGCGGGTCCTCGTCGCCCGGGACGACGCCGATCTGGAGCGGTTCGCCCTGCTCGATCCGGATCGGGCGGTCGTCGTCTGGAACGTGGGCGGGCGCAGCGAGCTCGCGCTGGTCGATCTGCCCACCGGACGGTCACTGACGCTGCCGCCGCTTCCCCGCGACGTCGTCACCGGCGTGCTCGTCCGGCCCGGGGGCCGGGAGCTCGTGCTTGCCCTGGATGGTGCTACCAGGCCGGGGGAGATCTGGACCTGGGATCTCACCGCGCCATCCGCCGGCTACCGTCGGCTGATCTCGCACGCTCCCGTCGAGGCGGTGACTATCCCGGGACCGCGGGTTGTCCTGAATATCGACGTCGACGGTCCGGGATTCGACAGCCCGGAGCCCGCCGGGCCACCCGGGCCACCCGCGCCATCCGCGCCATCCGCGCCGGCGCGCGTACCCGGGATCCCCGGGCCCCGCACCGGTGACCACCCGCGGCTGGTCCGTCCGGTGCCGTGCGCCCTGCCGGCCCACGACGGCCGGGAACTGTCCGGTTGGTGGTACCGCCCGCACGGCCCGCGAGGACCGGTCCCGACCCTGCTCCACCTGCACGGCGGCCCGGAGGCGCAGGAGCGTCCCGTCTACAACCCGCTGTTCCAGGCCGTGCTCGCCCGGGGGATCGCGGTGTTCGCGCCGAACGTGCGCGGCTCCACCGGATTCGGCCGGTCGTTCGAGGAGGCGGACCACACCCATCGTCGGTTCAGTGGCATCGCCGACGTCCGCAGCTGCGTGACGCATCTGGTCGCGACGGGCCTGGCCGACCCGGACCGGATCGGCGTCGCCGGCCGCTCCTACGGCGGCTATCTGACGCTGGCGGCGATGGTCCACTTCCCGGAGCTGTTCCGGGTCGGGGTGGACGTCTGCGGGATGGTTGATCTGGAGAGTTTCTATCAGTACACCGAGCCGTGGATCGCCGCGTCCGCGGTCACCAAGTACGGTGATCCACGCACCGAGCCGGCGTTGCTGCGGGCGCTGTCCCCGCTGCACCGGATGAGCGCCCTCGCCGCGCCGCTGCTCGTCGTGCACGGGGAGAACGACACCAACGTCCCGGTGATCGAGGCGGAGCAGACGGTCGCCGCGGCCCTCGCTCGCGGCGTCGACTGCCGTTACCTGCTCTTTCCCGGCGAGGGGCACGAGATCGCGGATCTGCGCCACCGCAGGTCGTTCGTCCGAGCCGTCGTCGACTGGCTGACCCCCCGGCTGCTGGCCCTCTGACTCCCCCACCCCCGACCGCCGGACGGCTGACGGCCGGGGGGAGGGACTGCGGAGGGATCTCAGAGCCGGCGGGTGAAGTGGAAGGCCGCGATCGTGAAGCCGGTCCGCAGGTAGAGCCGGTGCGCCTCGTAGCGGTGGGTGCCGGCGTCGAGATGGATATGTTCGCAGCCGAGCCGGCGCGCCTCCCGTTCACTCCAGGCGAGCAGCCGGGTGGCGTGCCCCCGCCCCCGCGCCGCCAGGATCGTGGACAGGTCGTCGATGACCAGATGCCGCCCGTAGGCGAGCGAGGTCACCTGCCGGAATCCGACCGCCGCGACCACCCGTCCCAGCTCCCCGTCCCACGACGCGACCAGGCGGTATCCCTCGGGGCGCTGGACCTCGTTGACGAGCTTGACGAACCCGGTGGAGGTCAGATGCGGCCGAAGCTGCCGCATGGGGTCGAACGCCAGCCAGGTACGATCCGCCTCCAGCTCCTCGATCTTCACATACCGTATTCTTGCAGCTTCACCAGGTGAGCCGATGTCCCCGGACGGGTGGAGCGCTCAGAACCAGCCGCGGCGGCGGCCCAGGTGCTCCAGCTGCTGGTGGAGCAGCCCGGCGAGCTGGTGCCGGTCGGTGTCGTGGTGGCCAAGCCGGAACCGGCTGAGCTCGTCGCCGCCGGAGGACAGCAGCCCGCCGCGGCGGTCGGCCTCCAGGACGACGTCCACCCCGGAGCCGTCGACGAGGAAGGTGACTTCCAGTTCGGAGATGCGCCGGGCGTACTCGCCCGACGGCTTCAGCTCGATCTCCTGGTAGAAGGGCAGGTCGGAGCCGTGTAGGCGGCCCTTCTCGACGTCGGCGGACCTGAAGTGGAAGCCGAGGTCACCGAGGGAGGTGAGCACCGCCTCCTGGACGGGCAGCGGGTGCACGTTCACCGCGTCGAGGTCACCCGGGTCCACCGCCCCGGGGATGGCCAGCTTGGTCCGCACCCCGATCTTCATCCCGTGCAGGTGCCACCCGCCGATGTCGGTGATCGGGGTCTGCCACGGCACGGGCAGCTCGAAGCGGCCGCTGATCTGCTGCTCCGGGTGGATAGTGAAGTCGCCGCCGATCTGCTGGGTACCGAAGGTGATCTGCTCGTGCCAGGTCGAGTCGTCGGTCTCGACCTCGACGGTCGCCTCGAGCGTGACGAGGACCTTCTCGATCTTCTGCTCGACCTTGCCGCCGGTAACGGTGGTCAGACCGGTCACGACCTGGCCCGGCAGGGTCTCCGGACGGTCCAGCACGGTCTCGACCTCGGCCCCGCCCACGCCGAGCCGCGACATGAACCGCTTCATCCCCATGGGTGCCCGTCCTCTTCCATTCCCATTCTCGTGTGTGCGTAGGACACGTTCTCACATCCGCAGGACGACCGGACCGCCGGAACCGCTCCCGGGTCGGCAGGGTGACAGCGGGCGGGGCGCGTCAACGGGCCGGTGGCGCGGATGGGGTACGGCGTCCGGCTTCGGGGCGAACCGGTACCATTCCGCTTCGTGACCTGCATCGTCGGGGTACAGCAGGACGGCCGGGTCGTGATCGGTGGGGACAGCGCCGGTGTCGCCGGCTGGTCTATCACTGTCCGTGCGGATACCAAGGTATTTCGTAACAGTGAGTTCATTATGGGGTTCACTGATTCGTTCCGGATGGGCCAGCTGCTCCGCTACAGCCTCGTGCCCCCGGTCCCGCAGGACTGGGATCTCGATCGGTTCATGGCGACGGACTTCATCGCGGTGGTCCGGGACTGCCTGCGCGACGGCGGCTTCGCCCGCAACGACTCCGGCAATGAGAGCGGCGGGCTGTTCCTGGTCGGCGTCCGCGGACACCTCTACCGCATCGACTCGGACTACCAGATCGGCCGCAGCGTGGACGACTACTACGCGGTCGGCAGCGGCGACGAGTACGCCTGCGGCTCGCTGCACAGCACCCGGGGCCTCGACCCGAAACAGCGGGTCCGGATGGCGCTGGAGGCCGCGGCCCACCACTCGACCGGGGTGTGCCCGCCGTTCCACATCATCTCCTCCGACGACATCTCCTCCGACGACGTGACCACCTACGACGCCCCGGACTGACCGGACGCCCCGGACTGGCCGGACAGCGGTCAGCGGTGGAGCCGTTCCGCGGCCAGTGCGGCGAAGGCCGACGTGCCGGCGAGCGGTTCGAAGCGTTGCGCGGCGGCGGTCAACGTGCCGTATTCGTCCTCGGTGAGCGTGATGTCGGCCGCGGCGGCGTTGCTCTCCACCTGGGCGACGCTGGACGCCCCCGGGATCGCGACGACCGACGGATGATGGATCGCCCAGGCCAGCGCGATCTGGGCGGGGGTGGCGTCGTGCGTGGCGGCGACCTCGCGTAGGACGTCGAGCAGCGGGGTGGCGCGGGCCAGGTTCTCGGTGAGGAACAGCGGGTTTATCGCGCGGATCCGCCCGGTCGGGCGGTTCGTGACGTCGTAGCGGCCCGAGAGCAGCCCCTGGCTCAGCGGGCTCCAGGCGATCACGACCCGGGACTCCCGGGCGGCGAACGCCAGCAGCTCCTCGCCCCGCCTGCGCCGAACCAGGCTGTACTCGACCTGGTTGGACAGGATGGGCGCGCCGAGCGCCGCCTCGGCGTCCTGCCAGCGGGTCAGCGAGTAGTTGCTGACCCCGACGTCCCCGACGAGGCCGATGGTGCGCAGCGCCGCCATCCCGCGCATCGTCTGGCCGTCCCTGATCACCGGATTGGGCTGGTGGACCTGGTACAGGTCGATGCGGTGCACCCCGAGCCGGTTCGCGCTCGCGACCGCCCGCTGCTCGACGATCGGAGCCAGCGGGAGCACGGGGAACACCTTCGTCGCCACATACGCCCGGTCCAGCGCGTCCGGGATCCCGGCCAGCGCCGAGCCGAGGATGCGTTCGCTGCGCCCCATCCCGTAGATCTCGGCGGAGTCGAACAGCGTCACCCCGAGTTCGAGGGCCCGGCGCACGATGCGCCCGGCCTCGGTGTCGGCGTAGCTCGCCCCGTACCCCCACTCCCTGGACCCGAACTGCCAGGTTCCGAGGCCGATCTTGGATATCTTCTTACTGGTGGCTGTCGTGATGCCCTCGACGTAGCGCATCTGTCCAGTGAACGCCCGACCGTGCCGGAGCGCGAGAGGAGCGTCACCGGTAGCCGCTCCGATGCCGGTGTCGTCGGGGGATCGTCTTGTCCGCGAATCGTCTTGTCCGGGGATCGACAGCGTTCCCGGCGCCGACGTGTTCGGCTGTACCCTCCGGCAGCTGCTAGTTTGCCGGCAATCCGGTTCGTGTGGATGCGGGCGGGTGCCGGCTGGCCGGTTGGGCACGGTAATGCCGGTAGGTAATGGTTGTGCCGGTCCGTCACGGAACGCCAGGTGGAGGGAGCGTGTTGGTCACCCAGTTCAGTCGAGGGCAGAAGGCGCAGCTGTCGACGATCACCCCGGGCACCGACCTGTACGTCGGGATCCAGATCAATGCGCCGGGGGAGTGGGACATCTCCTGCTTCGGCCTGGACGGCGCCGATCGCCTCACCGACGACCGCTACTTCGTCTTCTTCAACCAGCCGGCGTCGCCGGAGAAGTCCATCCAGCTCCTCGGGCCGCAGGCCGGCGACAGTCAGGCGTTCCGGGTCACCCTCGACCAGGTGCCCGCCTCGATCGGCCGGCTGTCGTTCTGCGCCGCCCTCGACGGTGCCGGTAGCGCCTCGGCGATCTCGTCGGGGTACCTGCGGATCGTCGTCGCGGGAACCGAGGTGCTGCGCTACTCCTTCACCGGCGCCGACTTCACCAGCGAGCGCGCCGTGATGATCGCCGACATCTACCGCAAGGGCGTGTGGCGGATCGCCGCCGTGGGCCAGGGGTTCCAGGGGGGACTGGCCGAGCTCATCCGCTCTTACGGCGGTGAGGTCGCCGACGAGGCGCCGCCGCCCGCTGCACCGCCGCCGCCCATGGGCTTCGCGGGTGGGATGCCCGCCACCGGCATGCCGGGTGGG
>NZ_CDXDOR010000226.1:0-844 GCF_978021225.1 Frankia sp. CeTa3Moorea
ATCCTCCTGTAGACCGCCCGGTACTGGGCGGAAGGTTAGCGTCGGGTAAAGCGGGTGGGTCAGCCGGGTCCCGCTCCCGTGGTCGGCGTGGTCGGCGCGGGTGCGGCGGCCGCTGGTCCCCGGGCGATCCGGAGAAGCTGGGGAATGATCGCGGCACCGATCCGTCGGGCACCGCCATTGGAGATGTGCACACCGTCGTCGTCGCGTAGCCGGACACCGTCCAGTTCGTCGACGTACTTGTCACCCGGAGTGAGAATCGACGCGATGTCGATCACGGTGACGCCGGGATGGCGGGCCGCCGCGGCCCGCAGCAGCGCGTTGAACCGCACCACCCGTTCGGCCTTCGTCTCCGGGTAGATGCCGCCGTTCGGCGCTTCGGTCGGCTTGAACACCGGGGTCGTCAGGAGCACCACCTTGGCACCCTTGGCACCGAGTGTGTCGATGGCGAGGTCGAGTTCCCGGCCGAGGTAGGCGTCGAACCCCGGATCGCCGATGTGCGTCCACCGGCCGTCCCGCACCTGGTCGGTGATCTCCCAGCGACCGACCAGCAGGATCGCGAGTGCGGGGTTGACCTCGTTCACCCGTTGGGCGAACCGCTGCGGCCACTGGTCGCATCCGTCGGTGGTGGGACCGGCGCTGCCGAGGATGCGCCGCTGCACCCCCCGGGCGACGCCGCACCCCAGCTTGGAGAAGTCGTGGATCTCCATACCCTGCTGGGCGGCCCTCGAGGAGAAGTCGCTGAACCCCAGGGTGAGAGCCACCGAGTCGCCGCCTAGCAGGACCTTGATCGGGGCGTTCCCGCCGGCCTTGACGGCGACGGCCGGTTGTGGGGAGGTCGCCGCCC
>NZ_CDXDOR010000226.1:1439-6147 GCF_978021225.1 Frankia sp. CeTa3Moorea
CGGCGGGCACCGTCACCCGCGGGACGGGGAAGCGTACTTTGCCCCGCCGGATCGGGTTCTCCACGAGGTGGAATGAGGCCAGGGTGATCGCCAGCGTGGCGGCGAGGCGGAGCCCCAGCAGGACCAGGCCGCTCGTCCCGGTGCGGGTGGCCGTCAGCGTGAGGAAGATCGGCCAGTGCCACAGGTACAGGCCGTACGAGATGCGGCCGACGAAGGTCAGCGGGGCGGTGGCCAGCACCCTCGCCACCGGGCCCCGGGGCGCCTCCACGAGCGAGGCGACCAGCAGCATCACGATGATCGCGACCCCGAGGAAGCCGCCGGCGTAGAGTCCGCGGCTCTCCCCGCTCACCGTTGTCCAGATGAGGATCATCGCAGCCGTGGCGACACAGCCGACGACCGACATGACCGACCGGGCCCGGGCGGAGATCGGGGTCGTCCGCTGGGCCCGCCAGACGGCGAGGGCGGCCCCGGCTAGCAGGGCCTGGGCGCGGCTGTCGGTGCCGTAGTAGATCCGGGAGGGGTCCGTCCCGACCACGAGCAGGGCGAGGCCCACCAGCGCGGAGGCCTCGGCGCCGAGGACCGCGACCGTGAGCGCGAGCGACTGGGCCTTCTGGCGTTGCCGGCGCCAGCGGTCCACAGTCTTCGCGCTGTGCCGCATCAGCAGGTAGACGATCAGCGGCCACAGGACGTAGAACTGCTCCTCAACGGACAGCGACCAGGTGTGCAGCAGCGGCGACGGAGCCGAGAAGTGGTCGAAGTAGCTCTGGTCGGACAGCGCGAAACGCCAGTTTGCGACATAGAGCAGCGTGGAGAGCGCGTCCAGCCGCAGGGTTCCCACGTCGCCGGGGGAGGCGATCCAGCGGGCGTAGGCCGCCACCCCGAGCAGGAGCAGCAGCAGCGCCGGTATCAGGCGGCGGGACCGGCGGATCCAGAAGGTGCGAAGGTCGATGCGCCGGTTGTAGCGGTACTCGGCGATCAGTAGGCCGGTGATGAGGAACCCGGAGAGGACGAAGAAGGTGTCGACGCCGAGCAGGCCGCCGGGCATCCAGGAGACGCCGGCGTGATACGCGATGACGGCCGTGACCGCGAGTGCGCGCAGGCCGTCGAGCGCGGGGGAGTGCCCGAGCGGCGCGAGCACGGGCCCGGTGGCGTCGAGATCCTCCTCGACCCGCTGCGGCCCCGTCGCCTCGCGTGTGCCGGTCCGCGGCCGGGTGCCGGCCCGGGTTCTCGCCCCGGGCGCCGTCGCCGTCCCGGGAGACCGGCGGGGAGGTCCAGCCGGTCTCCGGGTGGCCTCGGGCGCCGGTCGCGTCCCGCCCAGGCGGGTATTGATCGGGGTGGTGTCGGTGGGCTCCGGCCCGGGTGCCACCCGGCGGTGGCGCCCACCGGAGGCGAGCGGGAAGGTGTCGGCGTCGTTGCTGGTCAGCCTCGTTCCCTCCTCGTGGCCGGGGGTTGCGTCGGCTGCGACCTCGCCAGGACATACGACAGGCAAGGCTAATCGCAGCGGCGTGGGAGGACGCACGCACGGTGTGCTCACCGCTGTCGCGGCGGACGCGGTGTCGAGCCGCTATCGGGACATTGGTACCTTCCGCGCGTGTCTGAGACCACGGCGGGGCTCCCCCGGATGGTGGCCCCAGCGCCGACGGTGCCCGCGGGCCACCCCACGCCGGGATTCCCCGTGATGTCGGGATTCTCCGTGGTGCTGGGGCGGGCGCGGCTCGTGCGCTGGCACCTGTGGCTGGCCGCGATCGGGCTGCTCGGTCTCGCCGTCCGCCTGTTCTACCTGTTCCACTGGCTGCATCCGGCGGTCGTGCAGGGAGACCCGTACTACTACCACGAGGCGGCGAACCTCTTCGCCGACGGCCGGGGCTGGCCCGACCCCTACGAACTCGCCCTGTCCGGCCGCTACGTCCCCGACGCCCAGCACCCCCCGCTGACCAGCGTGCTGCTGGCCGTGCCGTCGGTGCTCGGATTCACCAGCTTCCTGTCCCACCAGCTGTTCTCGTGCCTGCTCGGCGTGCTGTCGATCGTGCTCGTCGCCCTCGCCGGGCGGCGGATCGCCGGCCCCGTGACCGGACTGGTGGCGGCCGGGATCGCCGCTGTCTATCCAGGCATGTGGCTCAACGACCCGCTGTTGATGTCGGAGACGACCGGGATCCTCACCTGCGCGTGGATCACCCTTGCCGCCTACCGGTTCCGAGACCGGCGGGGAGCCGCCGACGCCGCCTGGCTCGGAGTGGCCCTCGCGGCGGTGATGCTCGCGCGAGCGGAACTGGCGCTGCTCGCCGTGGTGCTGGTGGTGCCACTCGTCGCGACGGCCCGTGAACTCGCCTGGCGGCGCCGGATCGCCCTGGTGGCCGTCGCGGCGGCGGTGAGCGCGCTCACGATCGCGCCCTGGACGATCTACAACCTGTCCCGGTTCAGTGAGCCGGAATACCTGTCCACCGGGCTCGGCTCCACCCTGGCGGTCACCCACTGCCCGGCCAGCTACTCCGGCCGGTACGTCGGCTGGTGGTCGTTCGACTGCATCCTGGCGTTGCCACCCTCGCCCCAGGAACGCTCCGAACGGGACGTGTTCTACCGCCGGGCCGCGTACGACTACATCAAACACAACGAGCGCAGCCTGCCCCGGGTGGCCGCGGCGCGGCTTGGTCGGACATGGGGGGTCTACCGTCCCTGGCAGCAGGCCCGGCTGGACACCATCGAGCTGCGCCCCCTGGTCCTCAGTAAGGTCGGGATGGTCACGCTGTGGCCGTTGGAGATCGCGGCGCTCGCCGGGGTCGTGGTGCTGCGCCGCCGCCGGGTCGTGCTGCTGCCACTGCTCGCCGTGCCGATCGCGCTGAGCCTCGCCTCGGTCGCGATCTATGGGACGACCCGGTTCCGGGCCGCCGCGGAGCCCGCGATCGTGCTGCTCGCCGCCGTCGCGATCACGGCCGCCGCGCAGTGGCTCGGGCGTCGCGTAGTGGCTCGGGTGTCGCGGTAGGTTCGCGGATCGGCCGGCCGGGTAGAAAAGGGGGGGTTCGCTCGGGGTGCCGACGTGGTCGCGTATACCGGACTGGTACGTTGCCAGGGTGCCGGACCTTGCTGATCTCCGGGCGCTCGGTCGGTGAATGGACCCGCCCTTTCTCTTACGGCCGCAGCCGATTCCGGCGCAGCCGCCGGCCCGGCCGGCACCGCTTCCATCCCCGAACCGCGCACTCCCGCGCCGGTCCGTCCACCCAAGGTCGTCTTCGGCGGCTTCGACGGCCTGCGCGCGATCGCGGCGATTCTCGTGGTCGTCGTGCACACCGCGTTTCCCGCCGGTTTCACCACCAGCAGCCGGCTGGGCCCCTACACCGCCCGGAGTGAGATCGGTGTCGCGGTCTTCTTCCTGATCTCGGGGTTTCTGCTCTACCGCCCGTTCGTCGCCGCCCGGTTCGCCGGCCTCCGCGGCTCGGACGCCGCCGGCTACCTGGTCCGGCGGTTCATGCGGATCGTCCCGCTGTACTGGGTGGCGCTCGCCGTCACCCTGACCGTGGTCAGCAGTAAGCGGGTCGGCGTGCACGGCCTGGCCGGTCTGTTCCAGACGGCATTCTTCGTCCAGGGTTATCAGGAGCACTGGGCGATCCAGGGCCTCACCCAGGCCTGGACCCTGGACGTGGAGGCGGCGTTCTACCTGGCGATACCGGTGTACGCGTGGCTGCTGCGGCGGCGGGACCGCCCGCCCGCCGCCCAGTTACGCGTGGAACTCGCCGCGCTCGCGGTCACGTTCGCCGCAGCCAAGATCGTCCATTATCTGGTGATCCCGTCCACGCAGACCTGGATGAACGGCTGGAACGTCTGGCTGCCGGTCTGGTGGGACCTGTTCGCCATGGGCATGCTGCTCGCCGTGCTCTCGGCCTGGTGCTCCCGGCAGGGCAGGTCGCCGCGCTGGGCCGAGCTGCCCGGCTCGGGCACGGTGTGCTGGGGCATCGCCGCGTTCTTCTACTGGGTGTCGAGCAGGCATCTCGGCCTGCCGCTCGTGCCGATCTTCGAAGCCACGCGGAGCCAGGACATAGGCAAGCACCTGGGCTACGGGTTGTTCGGCTTCTTCCTGCTGCTCCCGGCGGTGTTCGGCCGCAGCGACCGCGGCTGGGTGCGGCCGCTGCTGGCCAGCCGTCCGCTGGCCTTCCTCGGAGCGATCTCGTACGGCATCTATCTGTGGCACTCGGCCGTCATCGACCTGCTGCTGGAGCACAGTGGCTGGCGGCTATGGAAGATCCCCTACCTGCCGTTTCTCCTGGTGGTCCTCACCCTGACCGTCGGGGTCTCCACCGTGACGCACTTTTTGATCGAGCGTCCCTGCATCACCCTCTCCCGGGAGTGGGCCCGGCGGGTCGACAGATGGGTGGCGAGGCGCTTCGAAGGGGCGGCGAGGGGCGGGGAGGGCGGCCTCGTGAGCGGGGCCGGCGGATCGCCGGGCGAGGTCGAGGTGATCGGGAAGCCCGTCGATGGCCCGACGGTGCCACTCGCGTCAGGCATCATGCCGCTGCGGAACATGACGGACCGGGACGTGCGAGACCCGTTCCCCCCGGTCCGGTCCCTCGATCCCGACCTGCCCGGCGTGCCGGATGGACGGGCGCCGCGCGCCGGGTGGAAGCGGCCCCGGGTCGAGCCCGACGGTCTGGAATGGCTCGGGCCGGAGCCCGCGCCGCAGCCCGGTGAGCCCGGGGCACAGCCGGCCGAGCGCGGG
>NZ_CDXDOR010000227.1:0-5436 GCF_978021225.1 Frankia sp. CeTa3Moorea
GGGGAGGTGGCTGGGGACGGGGAGATGGACCCCGACGACGCCTCGGTCGACGCCTCGGTCGATGTCCCGGTCGACGTCCCGGGACTGACCATCGCCGTGGCGACGCCGGCCCCGCCGACCAGGAACAGCACAACGACAAACACCGTCGGCACCAGACCGCGCGACGGCCGTCGCACGAATCGACCAGATACTCGATGGCCAGACACCAGAGCGCCCCCCCGGGTGCGGCTGGCAACACGCCCGTTGCCGGCGGCCTGCCCCGGACCGGCGGAGACAACGTGATGCACGTTAGGCGGAAGCCCCACCATACGACGATCGATAGGATAACAGTCGCGTTGCCGGTCATCCGGGCCACGGGGGGAAGCGGTGAATGTCAGATTGCCGACGGAGAGGTCGGCGCGGGAAAGTATTTTCGTCGCCGTTTGCCTGACGGCGTGCCTGAGTTGGCTCATGTTACCCATGGCGTCTCCGGTCCATGCGGCGGACGACGGGGTGGAACTCGGCGTCACCGTCGACGGTCAGCCCCTCGGTGAGGACAACGTGGTCCTCGGAGCCAGTGCGGTCGCCCGCGTGGTGGTCAGCGTGCAGAACCTGACCCGGTCGAACGTCCCCGTCGACTCGGTACGGCTGAGCGGAACCATGCTCGGCCTCACCTTCTTCGACTACGACACCCGGGTGCGCACAACCATCCCGGCCCGCGGATCGGCGAACTGGACCGTCGACCTGGATATGCGCGACCTCGACGGCCGGGCCACCGGACTGATGCCGGTGGAGGTGGCGATCCGGGGCACGAACCTGCACACGGTGGCCGAGGTGTCGGGAACCGCCGACATCCACGGATCGCTGTTGTCCATCTACGGGCTGTTCGGCCTCGGGCTTGTCGTCCTGATGGGGCTGCTCTGGGCCGTCGCGTTACTCCCGCTCGGCCGCCATGCAGTGCCGGCCACCTGGTGGCAACGCGGCCTGCGGTTCGTGCCCGCCGGCTGCGGGATCGGCCTGTTCGTCATCTTCGCGCTTTCAGCCACCCGGTTACTGTCACCCGGCACCCCCAGTGATTTCGGCATCACCATCACGGCGACCGCCGTCTGCTTCGGGCTCGGGGCTCTGCTGCCCCAGCTGGTCCCGGCGACGAGGCGCGGCTGACCCCACCGGCCGTCCACGTGACGCACACGCTGAGGATCGAGGGGCCCGGCCTGCGCGAGGCCACGACGAAGGACCTCGCACCGGGTGAGTCCGAGGACCTCACGGTGACCCTGCAGCCGGGTACTTACCAGCTGGGCTGCCCGGTCGGCAACCACGAGTCGCTGGGTATGAAACTCGGCATCACGGTGTCCTGAGCCGTCCGCGCCATCTGGTGGAGTCGGCTGACGCCCACGTCAGCGCGCCGCTCACCGGCCGGCGCCCGCGACGTTCCGCGCCTCGCGACCGCAGGCGGGGCGTGTCATTCATTGACGAGATGGCTACAGTTCGACACCATCTAACTTCAGTTGGTAATCAATCGGCGGAGTGCCGGCTGGTCCTCCGTCCAGCCATCCCGGCCCGATCCGTTGCCAGGATCCTGGCGACCGAACCCGTGCTACGGCGCCCCGGCGGCCACGACGACGGTCGGGAAGGCCTGACCAGGGAGGTCGGCCGTGCCGAGCAACCGGAGAACATTCGTACACCTGGCGGTCATGGCCGGAGCCACCGCACCGTTGTCCCTCACCGGGCTTCCCGTGTCTCTCACCGGGCTTCCCGCGGCGCTGGCGGCGCCGGTTCCGGGACCACGACCTGACCCACACCAGACGACGCCGGCCGGGGTCGGCATCCCCGGACCAGGCAGTCCCGGCTGGCTGACCAGTGGCAACAGCCGCGGGCTCTACGCCGGTTACTGGGTCAGCGGCGCGTACAGCACCACGGGCTTCCTCTGGCGCGACGGCACCGTGCATGTCCTCAACGGCAGCACGGCACCGAAGACGGTGACCGAGGACGGCGTAGTCATCGGCGATTTCGTCAGCCACTACGACCGGCAGGCGTTCCGGCTGGAACACAGAAACCCCCAGCCCCAGCGTCTGGGCTACCTCGGCGGCACCCAGACGGCCGGCGGCTACAGCAGCACCGCGGCGGCGGTCAACCGCGCCGGGGTCATCGTCGGCACCAGCACCACCAACGCTGGTACGTTCCATGCCTTCCGGTGGGCGGACAGCCACCTGCAGGATCTGGGTACGCTCGGCGGCCCGGGCAGCTCCGCCGTCGCGGTCACCAGCGCCGGTGCCATCGCCGGCAGCAGTGACACCGCCGCCGGCCCGTCCCACGCCTTCCTCTGGAGGAGAGGCACCCTGCACGACCTGGGTACCCTCGGCGGCCCGTCGAGTTCCGCGGTGGCCGCGAACGACGCCGGGCAGATCGTGGGCTACAGCGACACGGCCGACGGTCACACCCACGCCTTCCGCTGGGAACGCGGTCGTCTGATCGACCTCGGCACGCTCCCCGGCGACACCGATTCCTCGGCGATCGATATCAACAACGTCGGCCAGGTCCTCGTCCGGAGCCGCGGCTCGTCGAGCCGTGCATTCGTCTGGCAGCACGGCCAGCGCGCGACCATTAGCGTGCCCACCGACGACCTCGAGGTGACCGCCATCAACGACCGGGGAACCGTCGCCGGCACGGCGAACGGGCACGCGTTCCGTTGGCGCAACGGCCGCTTCACCGATCTCGGCACGCTGGGCGGGCCGTACAGCTACGCGAGCGCCATCACCCCCACCGACGTCGTCCTCGGTTCCTCGGTCCCGGCGGACTCCCCGATTCCGCTCGCGACCTTCTGGCCGGCCCCCGGCCGCTGACGCGACCCGCGAGGCGTTTTCGGTCAGGATGGACGATGTCGGACGGATGGAGACCCCGCCGGCACGGCGGACCGCCGGCACCAGCACGGACGACCCGACGGAGGATCATCATGAGCGAGTCCGAAGACATCGCGGTACACACCCTGCCCGGCCACGTCGCCGTCGTCGAGGTCCGCCGTCCGCCGCACAACTTCTTCGACGTACGTCTGATCCAGACCCTCGCCGACATCTATGACAAGCTCGACGCCGACTCCGACGTCCGTGCCGTCGTGCTGTGCTCCCAGGGCAGGAACTTCTGCGCCGGAGCCGACTTCTCCGGCGCGAGTGCGGCCGAGGCAATTTCGGCGGATGAGGGGGCGCCGGCCCTTTACCGCGAGGCGCTACGGCTATTCGCCTCCCCGATACCGGTCGTGGCCGCGGTGCAGGGCAGCGCGGTCGGCGGCGGGCTGGGGCTCGCGCTGTCCGCGGACTTCCGGGTCGCGAGCCCAGACAGCCGCTTCGCGGCGAACTTCTCCCGGATCGGGCTGCACCAGGGCTTTGGCATCTCGGTGACCCTGCCGGCGGTCGTCGGCCGGCAGAAGGCGCTCGACCTGCTCTACACCGGTCGCCGGGTCGGTGGGCAGGAGGCGTTCGACATCGGCCTCGCCGACCGGCTCGTGCCGAACACCGAGCTGCGGGAGGCCGCGGTGGCGCTGGCCGGTGAGATCACCGCCGCCGCGCCGCTGGCCGTGCGCAGCATCCGGGAGACAATGTGGGCGGATCTCGTCCCCGTCATCCGGGCGGCCACCGAACGGGAAACCGCCGAGCAGGCCAGACTGCGGGCCACCGAGGACTTCGCCGAGGGGGTGCGCGCCTCGACGGAGCGCCGCGAGCCCCGTTTCACCGGCCACTGAGTGGTCCGGGCGGGCCGGTCCTCGGGGACTTCCGGGCGGGCGGGACGAGCCACTGGTCAGGCCTGGCCGCGGGCCGCCGCCTCAGCCGGTGAGGAACCGCCCGCCTAGATAGGCCTCGGCCAGCTCGCAGCTGTCCCGAGCGTACTCGGTGACGCTCGGGACCGCGTCCGAGTGCGGATGGGTGCCCAGCCAGGCCACCAGGAGCAGCCGGCGCAACAGGACGAAGGTGGGGATCATTGCCACGTCGTCCGCGGTGAGCGGGCGCTGGCGCTGGTAGGCGGCCAGCCAGGCGGCCACCAGGTCGCCGGCCTCGTTGAGGTGCTCGATGAAGGACAGCGACGCGGCGAGATCCCAGAGGTACCAGCCGAAGCCGCAGTCGTCGAAGTCGATCACACAGACTTCCCCGGTGGACTCGTCCCGGGGTACCAGGAGGTTCGCCAGCCGCATGTCGGCGTGGACGAGCCCGAACCGGTCCAGCCCGGTGCCGAAGGCGGCCAGGCGTGCCTCGATGTCGGCCGCGGCCCGGCTCAGCAGGCCCAACGCCGCGCGGCCGTCCCCCCGCGGGCCGTCCCCCCGCGGGCCGGGGCCGCCGGCCAGCGCGATGATCAAGCCCTCCGACCAGCTCCCCCACCGGCCAGCGTCGCCGAGCATGCTCCGCCAGGTCCACTCGAAGCGGGCAAAGGTAGCCGGGCGGGACCACTCCCGCGCGTGCCGATGCAGCCGCGCGGTGATGTCCCCGAGCTGCCCGAACGCGCCGCGCAGGGACGTGGGGTCCGTCGGTTCCGGTGAACGTCCGTCGACCCATTCGAACAACACGGCGTGCCGCTCGGCACCACCCGGCCCAGCGGGATCCGGCGAGGCGGGATCCGGCCCAGCGGGATCCGGCGAGGCGGCGCTCGGGGGGAGGGCGCCGGTCGCGGCCACGGTCGCCACGGGCCCACCCGCCATCGTCGGCACGACCGGCGGCGTCACGACCACGCCGTCGGCGCGCAGGGCAGCCACCCACGCCAGCTCGCCGTGAATCTCGACGAGAGTGTGGTACCCGGGCCGGTGCAGCCGCAACGCCCAACGCCGGCCGGTCGCCGGGTCGTCCACGCGGTAAGTGACGTTCTCCGAGACATGCAGCAGGCTCGCCCGCGGCGACGGGCCGAGATCGTAGGCGGCGAGGACGTCACCGAGGACGCCGTCCAGCCCCACCAGCCCGTCAACGGAGGTCGCGCTCACCGTACGACCGCCGGTCCAGGCGAGATGGCGCCTCCGTGGGAGGATATGACCCCGCGTACGGTTCCGGCCTGCTTGAACCCTTGCTTGAACCCTGTTTCACCAGGGGAAATGGTCCGCATCCATCTTGTTTGCCGGAGTCGGCGGGCCGCCGTCAAGGAACCGGGCCCGGCCGCACCCTCCGTCGAAACCCACCGTCGAAGAACCAGCGCCACGGCGCGGCGCCTCCACAAACACGGCCGCGCTGCGGCCGACGCCGTGCTGTTCTGCACCCCGCAGTACGCAGGCGCACTACCGGAAGCTTCAAGAACCTGATCGACTGGACGATCGGCGGCGGGGTGAGCCCATCGCGGTCCACCGGCGACCGACCCGGACGGCCGACCACCGATGGGCCCGCGATGGGGACACCGACCTTCCCTCCCTCGCGCCCTGCGCGGCGTCTCACCCGGACAGGTGACCCGCCGCGGCCGGACACGTCAGTTCGGGATGGGCTGGCAGTT
>NZ_CDXDOR010000228.1:0-5386 GCF_978021225.1 Frankia sp. CeTa3Moorea
TGGTGGTGGCGTCCGGTGGTGCGGAGGCGTCCGCGGCGTTGACAGCGTTGGCTGAGGGTGGGAGTGATCCGGCTCTTGTCACCGGTGCGCGGGTGGAGGGCGGGCTGGTCTGGGTGTTTCCGGGGCAGGGCGCGCAGTGGCTGGGTATGGGCCGGGAGCTGCTGGATTCGTCGGCGGTTTTCGCGGACCGGATCCGGGCTTGCTCGGAGGTGTTCGGGGCGTGGATTGACTGGTCGCTGGAGGCGGTTCTGCGGGGGGAGGTGGACGAGGAGTTCGCCGGCCGGGTGGATGTCGTCCAGGTGGCGAGTTTCGCGGTCATGGTCGGGTTGGCCGAGGTCTGGATCTCGGTCGGGGTGGTGCCGGACGCGGTGATCGGGCATTCGCAGGGTGAGATCGCGGCGGCCTGTGTCGCTGGAGCGCTTTCCCTCGAGGACGCCGCCCGCGTTGTCGCTGTTCGGGCTCAGGCCATTGCCCGGTCGCTGTCCGGGCGGGGTGGTATGGCCTCGGTGGCGCTGCCCGAGGAGGAGGTTGAACAGTGGTTGCGGCCGTGGGCTGGCCGGGTTTCGGTCGCGGCGGTCAACAGCCCGGTCTCCGTTGTCGTTGCGGGGGACGGCGATGCTCTCACCGAGGTGCTGGCCCTTGCGGAGCGTGATGATGTCCGGGCGCGGCGGATCGCCGTCGACTACGCCTCTCATACCTCGCATGTCGAGGCGATCGAGCGGGAGTTGGCTGTTTCGCTGGCTGATGTCCGGGCTCAGGCGCCCGTGCTGCCGTTCTGTTCGACCCTGACCCAGGGGTGGGTCCGTGAGCCCGGTGTTCTGGATGGCGGCTACTGGTACCGCAACCTGCGTCATCCAGTCCGTTTCGCGCCGGTGACCGCTGAGCTGATCGACGCCGGGTACACAAGGTTCACGGAGATCAGCACACATCCGATGCTCGTTCAGTCGGTGACCGAGACCGCTGATCATCTTGATCGGACGGTTATGGCGGGCGGCAGTCTGCGCCGTGACGACGGGGGAGTGCGGCGACTGCTCACGTCGATCGGGCAGATGTTCGCCGCCGGTGTCGCCGTGGATTGGAAGGCCCTGCTTCCGGCATCGAGTCGATGGGTCGAGCTGCCGACCTATGCCTTTGACCATCGCCATTACTGGCTTATCCCTCAGAGTCGTGACGTCGACGCCGGCGGTCTCGGTCTCACCGCGATTGACCATCCGCTTCTTGGTGCGGCCGTGCCTGTGCCGCAGACCGGGGGGCTGCTGGCGACCGGTCGGTTGTCGCTGCGTGCTCAGCTGTGGCTTTCTGACCATCGGGTGGGCGGCGTGGCTGTGGTGCCCGGTGCCGTTCTGGTCGAGCTGGCTGTCCGGGTGGGTGAGGAGGTCGGGTGCGGCGCTCTCGGTGAACTCGTCGTCGAGACGCCGCTCGTACTGCCCGAACAGGGCGCGGTCCGCCTCCAGGTCGCCGTCGGCGGGCCCGGCGGCGACGGCACCCGGCCGGTGGAGATCTATGCGCGGTCGGACGGCGGCGAGCCCGAGGACGGCGACGCCGACCCCTGGGTCCGGCACGCCAGCGGCACGCTCTCGCCTGCGGACGCCACCCGACCGGCTCACGAGATGGCCGTCTGGCCGCCGAGCGGCGCGCGGATGGTCGATGTCGGCGACGGGTACGCGGAGCTGGACCGGGCCGGGTACGGCTACGGTCCGGCGTTCCAGGGCGTGCGAGCGGTCTGGCGGCGCGGCGAGGAGGTCTTCGCCGAGGTCGCGCTGCCGGACGGGCAACGCGCGCAGGCCGGCCGGTTCGGTATCCACCCGGCCCTCCTGGACGCCGCCCTGCACGCGATGATGCTTGCGGCCACCGCCTCGGGCGGCCCGCGCGAGCACCAGACGCCGCTGCTGCCGTTCGACTGGAGCGGCTTCCGGCTGCACACGCCCGGCGCCGCGGTGGTCCGGGCCCGGCTCAGCCCGTCCGGCTCGGATGCGCTGGCCCTGCACGTCGCAGACGAGACCGGCGCGCCCGTGCTCACCCTGGCGTCGCTGGTCTCCCGGCCGGTCGCCGCCGACCGCCTGGAGGTGGCCCGGGCGGCTGCCCGGAACTCGCTGTTCACGGTGGAGTGGGCCGCCCTCCCGGCCGCGCCGGCCGTCGCCGAGCCACCGGCGATCGTTCCGCTGTACGCGGCGGAGGAGATCGCCGTCCTGGCCGGTGTCGTCACGGAGGACCCGGTGCTGGCCGTGGTGGCGGCCTCCGGTCGCGGCGACGCGCTTGCCGCCACCACCTGGATGCTCGACCTGCTGCAGGCATGGCTGGCCGAGCCCGGGCTCGAGGACTCGATGCTCGTGGTGGTCACCCGGGGCGCCGTCGCGGTCTCCGGGGCCGACCTCGCCGACCCGGCCGGCGCCGCCGTCTGGGGCCTGGTGCGCACCGCGCAGGCCGAGCACCCGGACCGGTTTCTCCTGCTCGACACCGACCCGAGCGCAGACACCGACCCGAGCGCGGGCACCGACCCCAGCGCGGAGCTGGACGCCGCCCGGCTGGAGGGCCCGCTGGCCGCGATGCTGGCGGGCGACGAGCCGCAGGCCGCCGTCCGCGGATCAGCCCTCTCGGCGGCGCGGCTGGCCCGGCCCGGCGTGAACGCGGACACGGACGCGGAGCCCGCATGGCGGCCGGACGGCACGGTGCTCATCACGGGCGGCACCGGCACGCTCGGCGCGCTCACCGCCCGGCACCTGGTCACCCGGCACGGTGTCCGGCACCTGTTGCTGACCAGCCGGCGCGGCCCGGACGCCCCGGGTGCTGGGGAGCTGGCGGCCGAGCTGGCCGAGCTGGGTGCCCAGACCATCCGGGTGGTGGCTGCCGATGCCACCGACCGGGACGCCCTCGCGGCCCTGCTGGACGCCGTACCGGCCGAGCACCCGCTGTCCGCCGTCGTGCACACCGCAGGTGTGCTCGACGACGGCGTCGTCGAGGCACAGACGCCGGAGCGGGTGGCGGGTGTCTTCGGGCCGAAGGTGACCGCCGTCGACCACCTGGACGCGTTGACCCGCGATCTCGACCTCGACGCGTTCGTCGTCTACTCCTCCGCGGCCGGCGTGTTCGGGTCGGCCGGGCAGGGCAACTACGCCGCCGCCAACGCCTGCCTCGACGCCCTCGTGGCCCGACGCCGGGCCGAGGGCCGGCCCGGAGTCTCGCTGGCCTGGGGCCTGTGGGAAGAGGCGACCGCGCTGACCGGCCACCTCGGCGAGACCGACCAGGCCCGGGTCAGCCAGGTGGGTGGCGGCACGCTCGGCTCGGCCGAGGGCATGGACCTGTTTGACGCCGCCCTCCGGACCGGGTCACCGCTGTTGGTGCCCATCAGGCTCGACCTGCGCGCGATGCGGTCGGCCGCCGCCGTCGGACGCGCCGTCCCGGCCCTGGCGCGCGGGCTCGTGCGCTCGGCCCGTACGCCTGCCGCGGCGGGCGTCCCCGAGGGGAACGGCCTGACCCGGAGCCTGGTCGGGCTGTCGGCGGCCGAGCGTGAAGCCGTGGTGCTGGGCCTGGTCCGCAGCCATGCCGCGACGGTGCTCGGGCACTCGGGCGCCGACCAGGTCCGCGACGACACCGCCTTCCGCGACACGGGTTTCGACTCGCTGACGTCGGTGGAGCTGCGCAACCGGCTGCGGGAGGCGACCGGGCTGCGGCTGCCCGCGACCGTCGTCTTCGACCACCCCACCCCTGCCGCGCTGGCCCGCCACCTGCTCGCGGAGCTGGGTGAGCTCGGCGAGCCGGCCGAGGGCTCCGTACCCGCGGCGGCGCCGGTCCTGCCGGCGGCGGCGAACGAGCCGATCGCGATCGTCGGCATGGCCTGCCGGCTGCCCGGCGGCGTCCGCACGCCCGACGACCTGTGGCGGCTGGTCGTGGAGGCCCGGGACGGCGTCTCCGGTTTTCCTCTCGACCGTGGCTGGGACCTCGACGGCCTGTTCGACCCCGACCCCGACAAGCCCGGGACGTCGTACACCGACCAGGGTGGTTTCCTGCACGAGGCCGGCCTGTTCGACGCCGCGTTCTTCGGCATCTCGCCGCGTGAGGCGCTCGCGATGGACCCCCAGCAGCGCCTGCTGCTCGAGGTCTCCTGGGAGGCCCTCGAACGGACGGGGATCGACCCGGCCGCGCTGCGCGGCACCGACGTCGGCGTGTACTCGGGTCTGATGGGCGGCGGATACGGGTCCGGCAAGGTGCCCGCCGAGCTGGAGGGGTTCGTCACCACCGGGGCCGGCGCGAGTGTGGCGTCCGGCCGGGTGTCGTACGTGTTCGGGTTCGAGGGACCGGCCGTGACGGTCGACACGGCGTGCTCCTCGTCGCTCGTGGCGATCCACCTGGCCGCGCAGGCGCTGCGGTCCGGCGAGTGCTCGCTCGCCCTGGCCAGCGGGGCGGCGGTGATGTCCGGGCCTGGCGCGTTCGTGCAGTTCTCCCGGCAGCGCGGGCTGGCCCGCGACGGCCGGTGCAAGTCGTACGCGGACGCTGCCGACGGCACGGGCTGGGCTGAGGGCGCCGGTGTGGTCGTGCTGGAGCGGCTGTCGGTCGCCCGGGCCCGCGGGCATCGGATCCTGGCCGTGGTGCGGGGGTCGGCGGTCAACCAGGACGGGGCCTCGAACGGACTGACGGCCCCGAACGGCCCGTCGCAGCAGCGGGTGATCCGGCGGGCGCTGGCCGACGCCGGCCTGGCAGTCGGCGACGTGGACGCTGTGGAGGGCCACGGGACGGGTACGACGCTCGGTGATCCGATCGAGGCCCAGGCCCTGCTGGCGACGTACGGCCAGGGCCGGCCAGCCGACCGGCCGCTGTGGCTGGGGTCGCTGAAGTCGAACATCGGCCATGCGCAGGCCGCCTCGGGCGTGGCCGGGGTGATCAAGACCGTGCTCGCGCTGCGGCACGGCGTGCTGCCGGCCACGCTGCACGTCGACGCGCCGTCCACCCAGGTCGACTGGGAGGCCGGCGCGGTCCGGCTGCTGACCGGGCCGCAGCCGTGGCCCGAGACCGGGCGACCGCGCCGGGCGGGCGTCTCGTCGTTCGGGCTGAGCGGCACGAACGCCCACCTGATCCTGGAGCAGGCGCCCGAGCCGGAGTCCCGGGTGGTGCCGGAGCCGGCACCGGAGGTGTCCGCGGCCGCCGGAACCGGCCGGGAGGCGGTTGTCCTGGTGCTGTCGGCGAAGTC
Source organism: Frankia sp. CeTa3Moorea (assembly GCF_978021225.1). Classification (NCBI taxonomy): domain Bacteria; kingdom Bacillati; phylum Actinomycetota; class Actinomycetes; order Frankiales; family Frankiaceae; genus Frankia; species Frankia sp. CeTa3Moorea. Next base: position 5,186 of record NZ_CDXDOR010000228.1, read on the forward strand.
CGGGCGGTCGCTGGCCGGGCAGGCGGGGCGGCTGGCGGAGTTTCTGGCCGGAGCGGACTTCCCCGGTCTGACGCGGGTCGCGGCGGCTCTTGTGGCCGGGCGGGGGCGGCTGGCGCAGCGGGCGGTTGTCGTCGCGGGGACGGTCGGCGAGGCCCGGGCGGAGCTGGGTGCGTTGGCTGCGGGGATGCCGGTGGGCAATGT
>NZ_CDXDOR010000229.1:0-5373 GCF_978021225.1 Frankia sp. CeTa3Moorea
TGACACGCCGCCCTACCCCAAACCACCAGCGACTATCACACAGAGTGACGACCAGAGGTTAAACGGCAAGCTCAGGAGAAGGCACCAGGATGCCCGTTCGACCTTCCCCCCGGCTATCGGGCGTTGCAGGAACGGGAACCCGTGTTCCGCGCCCTGCTGCCCAGCGGGCAGGAGGCGTGGGTGGTGACGAGGCATCGCGACGTGCGTGCCGTGCTGGAGGACCCCAGGTTCAGCGCGGACAGCGGGCGCCCGAACTTCCCCAGCATGTTCCGGCAGGCCGCGCCGCAGGTGCTGCGGGGCACCTTCGTTCGCGCGGACGGCGCGGAGCACCTGAGGTACCGGCGGATGCTGGGAGTGGAGTTCACCGCGCGCAAGGCCGAGCTGTCCCGAGCCCGGATCACCGAGATCGCCGACGCCCGGATCGACGCGATGCTCGCCGCCGGGCCGCCCGTGGACCTGATGGCGATGCTCGCCTACCCGGTGCCGTCGACCGTGGTCAGCGAGCTGCTGGGGGTGCCGCGCGCGGACCACGAGTTGTTCGAGGCCAGCACCCGGATCCTGGTCAACGGCCGCAGCTCGGTCGAGGAGATGACGCGCGCCAAGGACGACATCCTCGCGCATCTCAACGGGCTGGTGGCGGCGAAGGAGCGGGAGCCCGGCGATGACATGGTCAGCCGCCTGCTGGTCAGGCACGTCGCCACCGGCGAACTGGACCGTGAGGAGGTTGCCGTGGTGGCGTGGCTGCTGCTCGCCGCGGGCCACCACACGACCGCCACCATGATCGGCACCGGCACCGCCCTGCTGCTGCGCCACCCCGACCAGCTCGCCGTGCTGAGCGACGACCCGGCGACCGTGGTGAACGCGGTGGAGGAGCTGTTGCGTCACCAGACCGCGATGCAGATCGGCATGAGCCGGGTGGCGCTGGAGGACGTCGAGCTGGGCGGCGTTCGCATCCGGGCGGGCGACGGCGTGGTGTGCCAGCTCGCCTCGGCCAACCGTGACCCGGAGGTCTACCCGGACCCGGATCGGTTAGACGTGCGGCGTTCGGCGCGTGGGCACGTCGCGTTCGGGTTCGGGCCGCACCAGTGCCTCGGCCAGACCCTGGCCCGGGTGGAGCTCCAGGTGGTGCTGGGCCGACTGTTCGAGCGCGTGCCCGGCCTGCGCCTGGCCGTCGCACCGGAGGAGGTGCCGTTCTGGCACCACGTGTTCGGCATCCACGGTGTGCGCGAGCTGCCCGTCGCGTGGTGAGGGGGACCGGTGGCGGCGCACGACGAGATGGTCGAGGACCAGATGCTGGACGCGCTCGGGCTGGAGGTGCTCAGCGCCCGGCGCAGTGAGAAGTGGCAGCGGTACTCGGCCGAGGTGCTGCCGTCGTTCCTCGCGGAGATGGACCTGCCGCTCGCCGAGCCGGTGCTCGAGGCGATCCGCAACGCGCTCGACCGCGGCGACCTAGGCTACGCCTACACCTTCACCACCAGCTCGCAGCTGCAGTCGGTGTTCGCGAACTGGCTGCGCTGCCGGTTCGGCTGGTCGGTGGATCCGGCGATGGTGATCCCGTTCCCGGACACCATGCGGGTGGTCGAGGTCGCGCTGGAGCAGTTCACCGAGCGGGGGGACGCGGTGGTGGTGGACGTCCCCGCCTACCCGCCGTTCTTCGAGGCTGTCACCGCCGCCGGGCGCGTGCTGGTGCCCAACGGCATGAAGCTGCGGGACGACGGCTGGCGGCTGAACCTGCCCGGCCTGGCCAAGGCGTTCGCCGACGGGGCCAGCACCTACCTCATGTGCAATCCGCACAACCCGACCGGCAGGGTGTTCACCGAGTCCGAGCTGCGCGCCGTGCTGAGGCTGGCGGAGCGGCACCTGGCGGTGGTGATCTCCGACGAGGTGCACGCGCCCCTGGTGTACGCCGGGCGTGAGCACGTCCCGATCGTCTCACTGCCCGGGGCCGCGGCCACCTCGTCGGTCACCGCGATGTCGGCGAGCAAGGGCTGGAACATCTCCGGCCTGAAGTGCGCGCTCGCCGTACCCGGCAGCCCCGCCGACCACGAGCGCCTGATGGGTATGCGGCCCCGCGACCGCGACGGCGTGGGCATCCTGGGCGTCGAGGGCAGCGTCGCCGCGTTCGCCGGCGGCGACCTGTGGCTGCGGCGGACGATGCGCTACCTGGAGGGGAACCAGCGGATACTCGCTGACCTGCTGGGCTGTTTCGGCTCCGACGTCACCCACCACGCCTCGGACGGCACCTACCTGGCGTGGCTGGACTGCCGCCGCATGGCCGACCGTCTGGGCATCGCCGACCTCGGCCAGTTCTTCCTCGACGTGGGCAAGGTCGCGGTCAGCGATGGCAGGCTGTACGGGGCCGAGGGCTTCGTCCGGCTCAACGTCGCCACGCCGCGCCCGGTGCTCGAGGAGCTGGTGCGGCGGATGGAGAAGGCGGTGCGCCAGGTGGAGCAGCCGGCCGGCACCGACGACCGGCACTCGCTGCCGAAGGTGCCCGCCACCGGCGTGCTGCCCTGGTGGTGAGGTCGGCGGCCACGTGCGCTGGGGGCCAGGTACGCCGTTCGTCACTCGCGTTGGTCACCCGCGTCGGGTCAGAGGAGGCACGGTGCGGCCGTTGGCCGAGTCCTGCAGTAGCTGCTCGAACCGCTTGGCCCGGGTCTGGTCCTTCTTGGCGCTGGTCACCCACCAGATGGCGGCCTTGCGGTAAGAGGCTGGCTGGCTCTGGAAGAAGGTCCACGCCGCGTCGTCGGCCTTCAGCCGCTGCTCCTGGTCGGGCTCGAAGGCGACAGAGTCCCCGTTCTGCTCGTAGGAATACGACCCGGCCTTCGCCTCGGACCGATCCTGGAGCGCCTTTTCCCCGGCGGGCCGCATCCGCCCCTCGGCACGCAGCTCCGCCACACGCCTGCGGTTCACGTCGCTCCACACGCTGCCGGGCTTGCGCCGCGTGAACCGGATGACGTAGTGCTGCTCGTCCACCCGCTGGCGCCTGCCGTCGATCCACCCCACGCACAACGCCTCGTCGACCGCCTGGGCCCACGTGATGCCGGTTCTGCCTGCTCCCTTCTTGTAGAAGCCGACCCACGCCTCACCTGCCGTCTCGTGATTGGCCTCCAGCCAGCTGCGCCATTCGTCGGGATCCGCGAAGTACGTGGCCTTGGGTTCCGGGCTACTGGACAAGACCCCTCCCGGGAGATCGCTATTGTGGCCGATGCTACCCGGCTTGTGACGTTGTGACGTGCGTCTCTTAAAGACCAAGCTGGTAGAGAAGGCGGTCTGACTGCAAACATGTCGGAATGTCGCCCGGTACGTCGACCCAATTGTCCTCAAGCGTCACCGCAGAGCATGTTATGGTGTGCATAGCGCATCCACCTAGGTCTCTTGATCCCCCGTGCGGTCATGGTGTTGTGGAGGTCGGTCCACTCTGACGTCCAGGTGATGGCTTCTTCCTTCAAGGTATCCCTAGTTCACCGTGTGAGGAAATTCCGTGATGGCCTTAATGGGCGTGTCTGACTTTGGGAAAACTGTACGAGTAATACTTGCCGAGAAAGCGGTCTCAACCGGCGTCCTGGTTTTCGAGAAGAACGAGCATGTCTACAACTGGGGCGACCGGGGCCGCTGCCTTTACCTGCTGGAACAGGGGAGGGTGAAGGCGACCAAGTCCTCCGAAGGAGGCAAGCAGTGCCTGCTGGACATCTACGTCCCGGGTGACGTGTTCGGCGAGCTGTGTCTGATCTCAGAAGCGCGAATCGAGACCATCACGGCCATGACGACCGTGGTCGTGCACGAGATCCCCAGCGCGGCCTTCCGCCTCCTGCTCGCCGACCAGGGCGTGTTGGAGGCCTTCTTTGTGTTCATGGGGGCCAAGCTGGCCGAGCAGCAGCAGATGATCACCAACCTGGTCACCATGGACAGTAGGGGTCGGCTGGCTGCCGTCCTGCTCCAGCTCGGCCGCAAGCTGGGTGAACGATGTCCGGGCGGGCTGAGGTTGCGCGAGAGGATCACCCACGAAGAGCTGTCCGCGATGGTCGGCACGACGCGATCGCGCATCGGCTACTTCCTCAATCTGTTCCAGGAGGGGGGCCTGATCCGCTGCGACCGCGGCAGGGTGATTATCAAGGAGCAGGGTGAGAACGCCTGGGCCGCCGCCTGGCCGGTCGGGTACCCGGGGAGACCGACCCCGGGCTACCACCCCCCGACCTGACCGGCGCAGGCGCGCCGCAGGGGACCTGCGACCAGATCGACGTCGTCCTGGACGTACCGGGCAGCTGAGCCTTCCCGGGCTCGTGCTGGCCAGTGTCATCATCGGCTCACTGGGCCTGATCAACGACATGACGATCACCCAGGCCTCCGCGGTCTGGGAGGTCTTCGACGCGGCCCCGCACGCCTCGTTGCGGTACCTGTACCGCTCCGGGATGCGCGTCGGACGTGACCACATCGCCTCCAGCGTCTATACGCTTGTCCTCGCCTACGCTGGCGCCGCTCTGCCGATGCTGCTCCCGCGAGTTCCCGGACCACCGCGCCGACCCGGCCCGCCAGCCGGACGGTGCGCCGCTGGTACCGCTCCAGTACACCCGGGACCTGCTCCCGAAACGTCCGCAGACAGCCCCGAGCCGGGCACACGAGCCGACGGACCACGCGACGTGCATCCAGCGCCACATCCGCCGGTGTCCGCACGTGACAGCTGTGCACCCGCGCCGTCAACGCGCCGCATCGTGGGCACGCGACCGGCCGGTCCGGGTCCGCGCCGCGACCCGGGTCCAGTCACCCTCGTCTGCCACATCCTTCACGACCAGCGGCGCCGACCCCGAGAACACCACCGCCACCAGGCAATCTACGTCAAACATAACGAATCATGACACAGCAGATCGCATCGGCTACCACCGGATGTAGTCCGGCGGCCAGCGCGACGTTGACCGCCGCGTTCACATCCCGGTCGTGCGTCGACCCGCAGGCCGTGCAGGTCCACTCCCGAACCGCCAGCGGCTTCAGGCCATCCTTCACGCCGCACACACAGCAGACCTACGACGTGCGAACCCCGGATGGAGGAGGTTGGCCGGTTCACCGACGACGATCTGGGACTGCCCACCCGGCCGCCGAGCGGTTACGCCACTTCTTCCGCACCTGGCGCCAGGACATCACTGGCGGATGAGCGAAGACCGGCCCCATCCGGATCTCAGCTCGGTTACGCCACGACCACGGTCACCAGACGGGCCGCGGCGCCCGGAACCACCAGACCCGCGGAATACGCGTTCGACCCGGTGGATGATGTTGTCGGCTGAGACTCATGGGGCATCATTCCTGGTCGGGAGTCTTGTGGAGACCGGGCGGACGGTGATCTCAGGACCCTCAACCAAGATCAAAGGGTTCTTGGGG
>NZ_CDXDOR010000230.1:0-5307 GCF_978021225.1 Frankia sp. CeTa3Moorea
GTCGGTGTTGGGGGTGATGGTGTCGGGGGTGCCGGGCCGGTGCGGTCGCTACCTGGTCACCGGATGACCGGGCCGACGGTTCTCATCCAGAATCCGACGGTGGTGCAGCCGGCCGAGACGTCGGTGTTCCTGGCACCTCGTCCGTCCTACGACCCGGTCCGGGCCGCGGCCGAGTCCGCCGCGGTGCGAGCGGTGCTCGCCGACCTTGGGGCCCGTCCCTGTGCCCCGTCCGAGATCCTCGCGGCGCTGCCCCGGGAGGTCCTGATCGAGCTCGCCGTCCGCGCGGTCAGCGCCGAGGACGACCTGCGAATGGCCGCCGCCCGCGAGGCGCTCCACGACTGGTCGGCGCCGGCGTTGGTGCCGGTGGTGCTGCGCCAGCCGCGGCTGCTGCTCGACCCCGGCGCCGCCCGCGGCGTGATCGGTCCCGACCAGGCGGACGAGAGCTACGCCCTGCGTCCCCTGGCCGGGTTGATGTTTCCCCGTGATCATTATGTCGATCTCGGTGAAGCGGTCGCGGTCGGCCGGTTGCGGCGCCGGGACCGGGCCCGCGAGACGGTCGTCATGGCGGCCGTGCTGCGCGGGTTGCGGGGCCGATCGGCCGAGGTCCGCGTCCCGGAGCCGCTGTTCCTGGAAGGCGGGGATCTGGTGAGCTGCGGCGATGTGGCCGTCCTCGGCACCAGTTGGCGGACCAGCCCGGCAGTCTGGGGGCTGTTGCGTCCGCATCTGCTGGCCAGCTTCGGTCACGTGGTGCGGGTCCGCGACGAGCTGCGGCGTGACGGCCAGCCCCATCTGAACTCCTGGCTCGGCCTCGGCCCGGGGATCGCCCTCGTCGCCGCCGATCGGCTGCACGCCCCGGCGGTGGTGGAACGCGACGGCGTCGCCGGCCGGGAGACGACGCTGGTCGACGCCCTGCGAACGATCAATCTCGCCGTCTGTCCGCTGGCACCGGACATGGTCGCCGCCTTCGCCGCTGGGGTGTTCTTCCTGCCGGCCTTCGCGCCGCCGGAATCGGTCCTCCGGCCGGAATCAGAATCGGTCCTCCGGCCGGAGCCGGCCGCCCTGGTATCCACGGCGAGTGCGCCCTGGACCGAACCGGTGCTGTCGCGGTTCGGGATCCAGACCGTCGCGGTGCCGTTCGATGAACATCACAAGCAGTTCGGCAGCCTGCACCGGGCGCTCAACACCGTCCCGCTGCACTGATGGCGCACCGTCCGTGCCCTCCAGAACGGGCCGTGAACGCTCCTCAGGGAGCCTCCCAGACCCGAGGACCGCAGTAAGCCTGTGCGCCGGCTCGGTGCGTCCGGCCTCGCGCTCGGGCCGATCTTCGCCTCCTCCGCCCACGGTTACGACACCATCGACCATCTCCGCATCGATCCGCGGCTCGGCGACGACCGCGGCTGCCCGCGCCCAGAGACCCGGTCAGATCTGTCGGGCGGCGCGCCGTCCACGGGCACCCAACGGGACCTTGGAAAGATCCTCGGCCTGCGACCGGAGGTTCTTGTAGCGGTAGCCGCGTTCGGTCAGCCAGGCTGCGGCGGTCGCCCGCGCACGGTCGGTCGCGGCCACCATGTCCTCCTCGGCCTCGCCGGAATCCAAGAAACGGAAGGTGAAGAAGGGCCTGGTGGCGATGTCGTAGGTAAGGCTGCCCTTCGGCGTGAACGCGGCCTGCAGGATGTCGTGTTCCGCCGCGTGGGCCAGCAGCTCGGTGCGCTGGTCATCGGTCAGCCCGTCGAAGGCGCCGCGGACGGTGATGCGGAAGGTACGGGTGCTCATGGCTCGATCTCATCATTCCCAGTCGTGCCGTCCAGCGATTTTCGGCGCCGCGCGGCCGGTTGCGCGGGTCCGGCGGGTCCGGAGTGAGAACGCACCGTGAGCCCGATGCCGAGGATCAGGCAAGGGTGGAACCATTCTCGTCGGCCTGCGGGGCGTCGGACGCGGCCAGCCGCGCGTGCAGGCGGGCGCGGACCTCCTCGGGGGAGTAGGCGACCCGCCGGCGCTGGCTGCGCGCGACGAGCACGCCGGTGGCGGCCACTCCGGCGAGTCCGGCCACGCCGAGCAGCTTTCCCCATCGAGCGCGATTCATCCGTCCAGGTTAGGGCGCCCTTGCGTCGGCTGCGGCATGCTACCGGCATGCCTGATTCGCGGATCAGCCTGGCCGATGCCCTGGAACTGACGCGGACCGGCGACCTGTGGCTGTTCCGCGGCCGCACGGCGGTGGACCGGGCGATCCAGACGACGACCAACAGCCCGGTGAACCATGTCGGCATGGCGGTGGTCGTTGACGATCTTCCGCCGCTGATGTGGCACGCCGAGCTGGGGAAATCGTTGCCGGACGTCTGGGCGGGCACGCATCAGCGCGGCGTGCAGTTGCACGACCTGCGTGCGGCGGTGGAGGTCTGGGCGCGCCGTTACGGCCAGCGGGCCTGGCTGCGTCAGCTTGAGCCCGCGGTCCGCGCCGAGCAGGAGGATGCCGTGCTGCGGACCGTCGCACGGCTCGACGGCACGCCGTTTCCGTCCACGGCCCGGCTGGCGACACGCTGGCTGCGTGGCCGGCTTCCGCGTCCCCGCCGGATGACGAGCGAGCACGCGCTGGAGACCGCGTACTGCGCCGAGGTCGTGGCTGTTACCTACGAGGCGATGGGCCTGCTGCCGTCCGGTCGCCATCCGAACTGGTACGACCCGGGGAGGTTCTGGAGCGGTGACGACCTGCGTCTGTCCGGAGGCTTCGTGCTGGGCGGGGAGATTGTCGTGGACGTGGACGACTCTGCCTAGCGTCGCGTCTGCCTAGCGTCGCGTTCGGCGGGTCCGTGCGGCGGCCGTTGACCAGGATCCGGTTCCTTGTCTTTCCAGAGCCTTTCGTGCCCGATTTATCCCTCTGGATAGGCAGGGTGCGTCTGGGGGGATGCTGTCGCCACGGGGGTGCCGTCCAGGTGCGGCGCGGTGATCGCGGTGACCAGCAGGCCGCGGGCCGAGAGCCAACGACCGTCGAAGCCGGTCAGCTCACCGCAGGCCAGCCGCGGCCCCGCCACCAGGAGTTTCGCGGTGAAGGTGCCCCGGGCGGCCGGGCCCAGCGCCGGCGGGCCCATAGGTGCGGTGCCCGGGTGGATCACGAGGGCGGCGTCTCCGAAGCCAAGCCAACGTTCCGCCAGCGGGTACCACGCCTTGTAGACGGACTCCTTGGCGCTGAACAGCAGCCGGTCCCAGCAGACGGCCGGGCGGGCGCGGGTGAGGGCCGCGAGCCAGCCCTCCTCGGCGGGAACGGTGATCTCCTTCAGTACCCCGCCGGGTGTGGGTTCGTTCGGCTCGGCGTCGATGCCGATGGTGTGGACCTCCGCCGCCCGGGCCACCGCGGCCGCCCGGTAGCCGGCGCAGTGGGTGATGCTTCCCACCACTCCGTCCGGCCAGCCGGGTGCGCCGCGGGAACCGGGCAGGATCGGCGCCGCCGGAAGCCCGAGCCCCTCCAGCGCGCGATGCGCGCATACCCGGGCGGTGGTGAACTCGCGGCGCCTCTTGTCGACCGCGCGGCTCAGCAGCGCGGCCTCCTCGGGGAACAGCACGGCCGAGGGATCGTCCTCGAATGCCTCGACGGCGACGGCCGCCGCGGGCAGCAGGCTCGCAAGCAGGCGCGGATCCACCCTCTTTACTCCGCTACCCGTTACCCCGCTACCCGTCCCTGACGTCGAAGCCGGCGCCCCCGGCGGCGCCGAGCCTGCCCCCGGCGCCACTCTCGATCCCGGCGTGGAACTCGATCCTGACATCGCGCTCAGTCCCGGCGGGCCGGCGGTGCGGGGAAGGGCAGGATCTGCCGTAGCCCGGACCATGGCTTGCCCCACACCGCGCGTTCCCGGGGGTAGCCCATCGAGACCTCCTCGAAGCGGACGTCGTCGTACCAGGTGGTGCGGGGAATGTGCAGATGACCGTAGACGACCGCGCTGGCCCGGAACCGCGTGTGCCAGTCGGCCGTGCTCGTGGTGCCGCACCACAGCGCGAATGTGGGGTACCGCAGTACCGCGGTGGGCTGACGGACGAGTGGCCAGTGGTTGACGAGCACCGTTGGCATTGTCGGATCGATGTCGCCGAGGCGCGCCCGGGTCTGCGCGACCCGGGCCTGGCACCAGGCGTCGATGGTGGGATACGGGTCCGGGTGCAGCACCCATTCGTCGGTGCACACGATCCCGCTTTCCCGGGCCAGGGCCAGCGCCTCCTCCTTCGTCGCCGTTTCGGCGGGACGAAAGGTGTAGTCGTAGAGCACGAACAACGGCGCGACGACGACGGGACCGCCCGTGCCCTCCCAGACCGGATAGGGATCCTCCGGGGTGACGACACCCAGCCCGCGGGCGATCTCCACGAGATGCCGGTAGCGCTGTTCGCCGCGCAGCTGCACCGGGTCCTGCTTGGGAGTCCACAGCTCGTGATTCCCCGGCACCCAGACAACCTTCGCGAAACGCCCGCTGAGCTGCTTGAACGTCGTCTCGATATCGGCGACCGTCTCGGCGACGTCACCGGCGAGGATCAGCCAGTCGTCGGATGATCCGGGTGCGATGTCCTCCACCATCCGCCGGTTCTCGGGGTAGGCGACATGCACGTCACTGACGGCCAGCAGCCGCCCGGGCGAAACCGGGGAATCCGTCCGGGACACAGGGCGAAGCCTACCGGCGCGGCCACCGACACGTCCGCCGGATGAAAATGCTGTTCCGATGTTCGAGATGGCGCCGGATGGGCATCCTGATCGAGGATCACCGCGAGGGATTCGGTGGCGATCCCTCGCGGACGACACGATGAGCCGACGGATCCGGCCGATCTTGCGGGAGTGGACAGCGATGAACGACAGTGGGCAGCGATGAGTGGTGGGCAGCGATGAGTGACAGCGTCGGAACCGGGCTGCTCGTCGCCCTCGGGGTCCTCGCCGTGATCATCCTGGCGCTGGCCGTGGCCGCGCTGGTCGTCGTCCGGAAGTACCGGCTGCCGCTGCGGGGCCTCGTGGCGACCCTGGCGGGCCTCGCCTACGTCATCTCCCCGGTGGACGCCGTCCCGGAGATTCCGCTGGGGCCGATCGGACTGATCGACGACATCACCGTGATTATCGCGGCGGTGGTCTACCTGCGCGGCCTGATCGCCGCGCGGCGGGGCCTGGGCCCGGCCGGGATCGATCCACCCGGCCGGGCGCCCCACCCGATGCCGCGGCAGCCTCCGCCGCCTCGGACACCGCCTTGGACACCGCCTCGGCGCCGTAGCCCCCGATGATGGCCGGGAGGACGACCACCGAGGCCGCCTCCTCCGGTCGCCGGCCGGGCCTCAGGAAACCTG
>NZ_CDXDOR010000231.1:0-5161 GCF_978021225.1 Frankia sp. CeTa3Moorea
GCCCGGGCTCACCGGAGGCCTACCGTCCGCCCCGGGCTGCGGCCGGGGACACTGACCCCGCCTCAGGGGCGCAGGGTGGCCGGCCGGGCCCGGCCGGCGAGGTCGGCCAGGTGGGCGAGTAGGGCGTCGACGGCGCCGGTGCGGGTGGGGGCGGTGTGCTCGTGCAGGGTGCGCCCGGCGGGGTCGACGGCCTGCCAGACGCGGCCGCCACGAGGGCCGAGGGTGCGCGCGACGGTGCCGAGGTGGACCCCGTCGAGGGTGACGGTCCAGCTCATCTCGTCGGGGGACCGGGCCACCGTCGGGGTGGGGGTCTCGCTGGCGGCGGCGACGGCGCGCACGGCGGCGGAGACCTCGGCGGACAGGGCGAGCTCGCCGCCGGTGGTGCGGCGTACGCGGACCGGCCGCGGGGTGCGGGCAGGCCGCAGCCGGTCCGACGCGGCGCCGGTCGTCACGTGACGACCGGCGCCGGGGACGGGTCGGCTGTCCTGCTGGTCCTGCCGGGGGCGATCGTCACGTGACGGCTGTGGGGCGGGAGACGCGGCGGGGGGCGCCGTGGGTGCCAGGCGCAGCCCCGGCCCGGCGGGCGCGGTCGCCGCGCCGGTGACGCGGGCGAGTAGGTCCCGGGTGCCCGCGCGGACCGCGGCGGTCAGACCGGCCGGAACCGGCTCGCCGGCGTCCAGGACGACGGCGAGCTCCCGGATGTCCCGGAGCAGCGTGGCCACGCTCGCCGGGTCCGCCGCAGGCCAGCTAGATCATCGCCGTTTGCGGCTGGTGACACGTTTCTTACCGGCACCCCGACAAGCGCGGCCGGATCATCGCCAAGGGCGGCGCCATCGAGTGGATCCACTGGCAGTCCGGCGCGGCCCAGCTGCTGCCCCGCCTGATCGCCGGCCGCACCCAGGGCCCGCTGTTCCTCACCGAGCGCCGCGCACCCGAGGGCATCCCGACGATGGACGTCTGCCCGGTGACGGGACGAGCCCGGCTGTCCTACCGGCGAGCTGAGGAGATCTTCGAGGAGAGCACCCGGCTGCTGGCAAACCCCCTCGCCCAGCCCGACCAGCGGAACGACCTGCAGGGCTTCACGCTGCACCGCTGGCGTCACTCAAGCCTCACGCACGACGCGGAGAACGGCACCAGCACACCGATGCTGCTGGCCCGCTCCCGGCACGCCTCCGTCCGCTCACTGGAGCGGTACGCCCGCCCCGGCGTCGACGCCGTCGCCCGGCACGTCGCCGCCCAGGACCCCGCTGCTCGCCGCCGAATCTGACTCACTCGGCCTCTTCGTTGTCCATGGGCTCGGGTCGGCGTCACCAGCCGCCAGTAGCTCTGGGTGATTTCGATGAAACGGCCGCGGTCAGGGTGACCGGCCCCTAACCTGTCGTTCAGGTTGTCCGTGATCGTCTGGTTGGGGTGGGCCGGCGTGCGGCGGGAGTGGTGTCCAGAGCAGCTGCATGATCTCTCTTATGATCGTCCTGCTCTTGGTCCGTCACGCCGCGTCGGTCACTCCGACCCTCGACGGCCCTGACGAGCACCATCGGCCGCTCACCAAAGCAGGCCGCGAGCAGGCGGTCGCCCTCCCGGCGGACCTCGTTGGCTGCGGCGTCTCGCAGGTCGTGTCCAGCCCGTACCTTCGCGCGGTCCAGACCATCGAACCGACCGCCCAGGCCCTGGAACTGCCCGTCTGTCGCCGTGACGATCTTCGCGAGTGGTGGTCAGGTCTGGCCCCGACCTCAGACTGGAGGGCCCACTACGAGCAGAGCTGGACTCAGCCCGATCGCGCTATCGGCGCCGGCGAGACACTCGCTGATCTCAGCCACCGCGCAAGGAACGCGGTCTGTGATCTTGTGGCGTCCGTGTCGCCCACGACGACGATTCTGGCCGCCGCGCACGGCACCTGGATTGCCCGCGCACTCCTCGCCCTGGGTCTTTCCATCGACTGCGCCTTCTGGCTGTCGATGCCCATGCCAGCGATATACCAGCTCGGCTTCGACGGCCCTCACCTGTGCAGCGCCCTGGGCCCGGGCCTCGGGGGCCCCGACCGGGTGCATCCGAACGACCAGTCCCGCTAAGCCGTCCGCCCGCAGCCCGCCAACGGAACTTTTCGTTCCAATGTTCCCCGAGGGCCGTCTCATATAGGAGCCGCCAGAGGACGGGGACCGTTCTTGGGTTCACGCTTGCTGCTGGGCGCGAACGGTTTCACGGTCCGGGCTGGTCGCCGACGGTGCGGTGCGGGGCCAGGTCCAGGCGTACCGCACGATGAGGGCGAGTAGGATCAGTTCCAGTACGATGCCAAGGCCGTAGAAGTACAGCCAGGACTCGCCCACCGCGTTGAATGCCGTGACGGGAACGTAGAGCGAGGCCACGATGAGGTTCGTGATGCGGGTCGCCCGGGCGGGCAGCGTCATCGACAGCACGACCATGAGGATCGGGATGGCCACTAGGGTCAGCGCTGTGGTCGAAAAGGTCTGGGAGAGGTCGAACTCGAAGACCTTGCCGTCGAGGATGTCTTCGATGACGCCGGGCGTGAAGAAGTTGAGAATGTCCACGTAGGCGTACAGGAACATGAAGCTGGTCCACGCCGCGGCGAGCTTGGCTCTCACCGGGATCGGCTGGTCTTCCAGTGTGGTGGTGGGTTGACGCGTTCTCATCATGGGCTCCGTCGTTGGTGAGGATCGGTACGTCCACGATCGCTGAGCCCGGCGGCGGGCACACCGGCCCGGTGGCCGGAGTTCGCCTGGCCGATGAGATGGTCTCTCTCTCGTGCTTTCGGCTGATCCCCGCTGCCGCGCTGTCCCTACACTGGACAGAAGGTGACGAAGGCGCTGCGCTCGTTGTGGGCCTCGGTCGCCCCCGGCCGGGACCAGTCGTCGTGCATGTACGTCAGGTTCGGTTCAGTGCCCCACCCGGCCGGTGTCGTAGGCCCACATCGCGATCTCGACCCTGTTCCGGGCGCCGATCTTGGTCAGCAGGCTCGCGACGTGGGTCTTGGCGGTCGTCAAGCTGATGAACAGCTCGGCGGCGATCTCCGCGTTCGTGCGGCCGACAGCGACCAGTTTCAGCACCTCCTCCTCGCGTTGGGTGAGCGGCTCGATCGGTTGGGTACGGCGTTTCGATGAGGCCCCCGCGGCAAGGGTCGCTAGCAGCCTGCGGGTGATGTTCGGCGCGATCAGGGCATCGCCGACGGCGGCGGCATGGACAGCCTGCACCAGCAACTCTGGCCCGGCATCCTTGAGGAGAAATCCTCGGGCTCCGGCCCGAAGCGCGCCGTGGACGTACTCGTCCAGGTCGAACGTCGTGATCACCACCACCGCGATGGGGTCCGCGACGCCTCGCCCTGCGAGGAGCTCGGTCACCTCGATGCCGTCCAGCCCGGGCATCCGAATGTCGACCAGGCACACGTCGGGGCGGAGCCGATGCGCCAGCTCGACGGCGGCCTTGCCGTCGGCGGCTTGGCCGACGACCTCGATGTCGGGCTGGGCGTCAAGGATCATCGACAGGCCGGTGCGCACCAGATCTTGGTCGTCTGCCACCAGCACGCGCGTCGTCATAGGGGCAACTCCATCGGCAGCTCGGCGTCGACCGCCCACCCGCCCTCGGGCGTCGGCCCAGCGCGTAGCGTGCCGCCGAGCAGCTGCACGCGCTCGGTCATCCCCAGCAGCCCGAAACCGTGGGTCGCTGGCCGCGCCGGGTCGATCTGGCCGTCGTCGGTCACGCGGAGCCGCAGCCTTCCTGCGCCCTCGACGACCCTGATCTCCACACGCGAGGCGTTTCGGGCGTGCCGCAGCGCGTTGGTCAGCGCCTCCTGCGCCATCCGGTACACGGCGGCGTCGACCTGGGGCCGAAGTCCGGCCAGATCACCCGCCAACTCCACGTCGACGACGGGGTCCGGTTCGCGGCGGGCGAGGAACACCAGGTCGGCGACGCCGGGCTGGGGACCGTACGCCGCCGGCGCTCCGTCACGCAGCACCCGGACCATCGCTCGCATCTCCGCCAGCGTCCGCGACGCTTCCCCCTCGATGATCGCAAGCGCCTCGAGCGCCGCTTCAGGTCGCTTCGCGGCCATCGTCATGCCAGCCTGCGCTTGCAGAGTGATCGCCGAGACGTGGTGGGCGACCGAGTCGTGCAGCTCGCGCGCGAGGCCGACGCGCTCCTGGCTGCGGACCTGGTCGAGCGCCCGGCGCCGACTCTCGGCGCGGTAGCGGAACGCCGCTCCGCCCGCCGCCGCCGCCGCCAGGACCGCCAACCCGCCGAAGAACTCGGCTGGCCCGGTGTAGTCGGTCGCAAAGCTGAACACCGCGGCGACCGCAACCACCAGCAGCCCAATCACGATCTGACGCCCTGAGCCCCAGCGGACCAGCGAATAGACGAGCACCAGGATGTAGATCATCGTGTTTAGGCCCACGCCTGGGGTCCCGCCCAGCCAGCTCGCCAGTCCTAACGCCATCCCGGTGCCGAAGCCCACCACGACGCAGGCCAACGGGTGAGTACGCCGCCATAGCAGCACCGGCGCAAGTCCGACCGTCACGATCGTCACGACCGGCCGCCAGGTGACGTCCTCTCGGAGGGTTCCTTCGAGCAACGCCGCCACCATCACCACGCCGACCAGCACCCGGTCGAGCCACACCCGTTCGGGCGTGTCCGCGGCGCGGGGCTCGTCCCAGAGCGAGCGCAGGCCGGTAGTGAACACACACCCAGCCTAGAGACAGCCCAGGCGTCGGAGACCCACCGAAAGAACGAGACGCCGCTCCCCCCCAATGGCAGAGGCGGGTCCGGCCTCGACGACGATGTGCCGGAAGGCCGGTCGCGGCGAGGCTTCCGATCATGATCACTGTTGACCACCTGACCAAGAGCTATCGCGGCGTGACCGCCGTCAACGACGTCTCGTTCACCGCCCGACCGGGCCGCGTGACTGGCTTCCTCGGCCCCAACGGGGCCGGCAAGTCGACAACCATGCGGATCATGGTCGGCCTGAGCCCGGCCACCTCCGGCCACGTGGAGGTCCTCGGCGCCCGGTACGCCGACCTGCCAAACCCGGGCCTCGCCACCTTGGCGAACTCGACCTCGGGCCGTCAAAAATTTTGACAGCAACACCGGTTTTTCGTTCCGTTCCTACCGGGACCCCGGTACCCGGCGGGTCTACGCGTCGACGTTGCGCCCGCTG
>NZ_CDXDOR010000232.1:0-5138 GCF_978021225.1 Frankia sp. CeTa3Moorea
ACGATGAGCTCCTGGCCCGGGACGGGCGGTACGCCGCATTCTGGCGCGAGCGCGAACGGGGCCGCGGCTGGCGGCTGCGGCGCGACGATCACGAACCCGCCGAGTAGCTGAGCCCGTGAGACGCGCTCGTGTCAGGCTCAAGGTGGCATCCGCGACGGCGAACGCCGCTCCGACCGCTCCGACCGCTCCGACCGCTCCGACCGCTCCGAAATCTTCATCTCCTGAATCAGGATTGATGCAATAGCATCCTGTCGCCGAAGTCACTCAATGTGAAAGTCTGCACGGTTCCTCCTCGGCCCCTGAAGCCGTTCCGTTCCTAGTTTCCTCTCCTACCGGGTTTCCTCTCCTACCGGCGGTCACGTTGACCCGCTTGGCGACCTCCTGTCACCGCCTGCTACCTTGGCGGCATGCTCTCCGTGTCGTGGCAGGGGCCCGGCACCGCCGGTCTCCGGACAGTTGTCGGCGAACGTTCGTATGTCAGAGGTGTGCACTACGCCCAGCAGAGCGCGGTCACGAAGATCGACTGGGACCCCGACGAGAACACCCTCCGGGGCCGGGTGCGCGGGAGCGGCGGCGAGGTTTACGCGACGAGCGCGCAGTTCTCGGGTGACGGTCCGTCCTCTTGGACGTTCCAGTACGGCTCGTGCACCTGCCCGGTGGGCGTCGACTGCAAGCACGTCGTGGCGCTGGTGCTGACGGCCACGACAGGCGCGACGGCCACGGCGAGCGCGGCAACGGGTGCGGCGGCGGCCCCCAGCCCATCGGCGCGGCGGTCCGGGTCCTCCCCGCGGTCTCAGCGGTCTCAGTCCTCCCCGCGGTCGGCTCAGCCCCGGTCGGCTCAGCCCCGGTCGGCTGCCTGGACCGAGGACCTGGGAGAGCTGCTGGGTTCCTCGCCCGCCGTCGGCGGCGGCCATGGCGGGCACGGCGGGGCCGCCGGGACGACGCCGTTGGCCGTCGAGCTGAGCTTCACGGCGGATCCGCCGGCCCACGGAGGCGGATCCGAGCTGGGCCTGCGGGTCACGGCCCGGCTGGTGCAGCCGGGCCGGAACGGCTGGGTCAACGCCATCGGGTGGGACGCCCTCAACGCGGCGTACCAGACCCGCGAGTACCAGCAGCCGCAGGTACGGCTGCTGCAGGAGTTCTTCGCCGTGTACCGGGCCCATGACGAGCGGTACGGGTACTCGTACTACTCCTCCTACTCTTCCGGCGGCACGAAACGACTCGATCTCTGCGCGTTCGAAAGCCGGCAGCTCTGGCCGATGCTCGACGAGGCCGAGGCGGTCGGCCTCCGGTTCGTGCATGCCCGCAAGAAGCTCGGCGACGTGAGCCGGTACGGTTCCGCGGAGCTGTGCCTGAACGTCACCCGGGACGAGAGCACGAAGTCGCTGGTCGTGGCTCCCCTGCTCCGCCTCGGCGGGATGGCGACGGACGCCGCCGTGTTCTCGTTCATCGGCCGCGAGGGCCATGGCGTCGTGTACGTCGACCGGGCGGAGGTCCTGGCCTCCGACGACCATCGGGACTGGCACGTCCGGCTCGCGCGGCTCGCCCAGCCGGTGCCGCCACGGCTGCAGCGGATGGCGGTCGGGAACCGGAGCCTGCGGGTGCCCCGCAGCGAGGAGTCCCGCTTCCGCACGGAGTTCTACCCGCGCCTGCGGCGCCTGGCCCCCGTCGTGTCCAGCGACGGCTCCTTCGAGCCGCCGGAGGTGCCGCCGCCAGCCCTGGTGCTGCACGCCTCCTACGGTGACGACCACGAGCTCGACCTCACCTGGGGATGGGCCTACGAGGTCGGCGGCGAGCGGATCCACGTGCCGCTGTACGCGACGGAGCCTGACGGCACCGAACCGGACGGCACGATGCTGCCCGCCGCGACGCCGCCCGGCACGATGCTGCCCGCCGCGGAACCGGACGGGTTGCGGGATCCGCGCCAGGAGCAGGACGCGTTGCGGGACGTGCTGGCGGCGCTGGATCTGCCCTCCGGCACGGCCGCCCTGCTTGCCGGTGACCAGGGTTCCGGTCTGCGGCCACGGGTGCGGCTGCGCGGCGTCGACACGATGCGCGCGACGACGGAGCTGCTCCCGTTGCTGACGGACCGGCCCGGGGTGGCCGTCGAGGTCAGCGGTGACCCGGCGGCCTACCGGGAGGCCGGCGACTCGCTGCTCATCGGCCTGTCCACCGACGACGTGGTAGGCGAGACCGACTGGTTCGATCTCGGGGTCACCGTCACCGTGGAGGGCCGGCAGGTACCGTTCACGGACGTCTTCCTGGCGCTGAGTCAGGGGCAGTCGCACCTGCTCCTCGCCGACGGCGCCTACTTCAGCCTGCAGAAGCCCGAGCTGCAGACGTTGCGGCGGCTGATCGAGGAGGCGCGGGCGCTACAGGACGCACCCGGCGGTCCGCTGCGGATCAGTCGGTTCCAGGTCGGGCTGTGGGAGGAGCTCGCCGGGCTCGGTGTGGTCGAGCGCCAGGCGCGGTCGTGGCGCCAGCAGGTGACGGGGCTGCTGGAGCTGGGGGCCGAGGGCCAGCTCGAACAGGAGCCGCCGGCGACGCTCGCGGCGACGTTGCGCTCCTACCAGCTCGACGGTTTCCGGTGGCTGGCGTTCCTGTGGAAGTACCGGCTGGGCGGGGTGCTCGCCGACGACATGGGCCTGGGAAAGACGCTGCAGACGCTGGCACTGGTCTGCCACGCCCGGCAGGCCGATCCCGAGCTCGCGCCGTTCCTCGTCGTCGCGCCGACGAGCGTCGTGTCGAACTGGGCCGCGGAGGCGGCCCAGTTCGCGCCCGGGCTGCGAACGGTGGCGATCTCCGACACGCAGCGGCGCCGCGGCGAGGCCCTCGACGAGGCGGTGTCGGGCGCCGACCTGGTAATCACCTCGTACACGCTCTTCCGCCTCGAGCACGAGGAGTACGCGAGCCTGGCCTGGTCGGGGCTGATCCTCGACGAAGCCCAAATGATCAAGAATCATCAGTCGAAGGCCTACCGGTGCGCCCGGCTGCTGCCGGCGCCGTTCAAACTGGCCGTCACCGGGACCCCGATGGAGAACAACCTGATGGAGCTGTGGTCGCTGCTGTCGGTGACCGCACCCGGCCTGTTCCCGAACCCGACCCGCTTCCGCGACTACTACGCCCGGCCGGTCGAGAAGCAGAACGACGTCGAGCTGCTCGCCCAGCTCCGACGGCGGATCAGGCCGCTGATGACGCGCCGCACCAAGGAACAGGTCGCGCCCGAGCTCCCGCCGAAGCAGGAACAGGTCCTGGAGGTGGACCTGCACCCGCGGCACCGCAGGCTCTACCAGACCTACCTGCAACGGGAACGGCAGAAGGTGCTGGGCCTGGTCGACGACATGAACCGCAACCGCTTCACGATCCTGCGCTCGCTGACCCTGCTGCGCCAGCTCAGCCTGCACGCCGGCCTGGTGGACGACCACCACGGGGACCTGCCGTGCGCCAAGATCGATGCTCTGTTCGAGCAGCTTACCGACGTCGTCGACAGTGGTCACCGGGCCCTGGTCTTCAGCCAGTTCACCGGGTTTCTCGGCAAGGTACGCGAACGGTTGTCCGCCCTCGGTGTGGAGCACTGCTACCTCGACGGCCGGACCCGTGACCGGTCCACCGTGCTCGAGCGGTTCAAAACGGGGTCGGCCCCGGTTTTTCTCGTCAGCCTGAAAGCCGGCGGGTTCGGCCTGAACCTGACCGAGGCCGACTACTGTTTCCTGCTCGATCCGTGGTGGAATCCCGCAACCGAGGAACAGGCGGTGGACCGGGCGCACCGCATCGGGCAGTCCCGCAACGTCATGGTCTACCGCCTCGTCGCCCGGGACACGATCGAGGAGAAGGTGATGGCGATGAAGGACCGGAAGGCGCGGCTGTTCTCCAGCGTCATGGACGACGGTGACGTGTTCAGCTCGACGCTCGACGCCGACGACATCCGCGAGCTGTTCGCCTGACGGCCCCCGGACCGCCCCCCTGCCTCGTGGCCGGTGGCCTGACGGGCGCGGGCGGGTTCACCCGGTTCACTCGGTTCACCCGGTTCACCCGGTTCCACCGATGGGCGCCCATCGGGGCCTGCGGCCGGGCCGTCGACCGGCGGTTAGGCGAGGTCAGGGCGTCGGCGCCTGTCAGGGTGACGACGTCGGGTTCCACGCACCGGGGCGGGCCTCTACGGTGATGCCTCGTGCGGGTCATCTGGGCGGCGTTGGCCGCGATCGTCGTGTCCGTCGGGGTATTGACCGGCTGCAACGGTTCCTCCGCGGCGGACGCGGCCGCGGGGGACACGGCCGCGGCTGGGACATCGGTGAGCACATCGGCGGTGCCGATCGCGGCCGCCGGGGAGTGCGGGGGCAGGGTGACCGACCTCGCCGGGGTCGAGAAACTCCTCTCCGAACCGGTCGGCTGCCCAGGCGGCACGAACAGTTTCTGGCACGGCGAGCTCGGCGACGCGTGGACACCGCCGCGGTTCGTCCCCTACCGGGACGGCCAGGTTCCGCAGGACGCCTGCGGCGCGCAGGTGGACGATCCCAAGCAGTTCGCGGGCAACGCACTGTACTGCCAGCTCGACGACACCGTCGCCTACAGCGTCGACTTCATGACGGAGCTGTTCCAGGCGGGTGGAGCGTCCTACCCGCTTTTTGTGATCATGCACGAGCTGGGTCATCGGGGCGACCGGATCGGCGGGACGATCGGCGTGGTGTCGCGCGCGGAGGAGAACCAGGCCGACTGCTTCGCCGGCCGCCAGGCCAAGAGCGCGCACGACGCCAAGCGCATCGCGTTCACCGACGCGCTGCAGGGCGCGCTGCTGTTCTACAGCATCGGCGACACCCGCGACAGCGGCTGGTTCGACCAGGAGGCGGCCTCCGCCCCCGACGCCCACGGCACCCCCCGTCAACGCGCCCAGGCCTTCTCCTTCGGCTACCTGCGCGACAGCGACACCTGCCACCGGCTCGGCCAGTCCGAGAGCGGAAGCGTGCCGCTGTTCTGACCCAGCTACGCCAGTAGCGGGGTGATGTTGGCCGGCTGAGGCTGCCACCAAGGCGTGACCGGCACCTCGCCGCCGCCCTCGACCGGCTCGACGCCCTGCCCGCCGCCACCTGACAGCTGGCCGCCGAGCCCCCGCGCACCCGTCGTACCACCCCACCCCGACC
>NZ_CDXDOR010000233.1:0-5115 GCF_978021225.1 Frankia sp. CeTa3Moorea
CACACCCAGACGGCCGCCGGTGTCGCCGGTGTGATCAAGATGGTGCAGGCGCTGCGGCATGGGGTGCTGCCGGCCACGCTGCACGTCGACGCGCCGTCCACCCAGGTCGACTGGGACGCCGGCGCCGTCCGGCTGTTGACCGGGTCACGGCCGTGGCCGGAGACCGGGCGGCCGCGCCGGGCCGGGGTCTCGGGGTTCGGGGTCAGCGGCACCAACGCGCATGTGGTCCTCGAACAGGCACCGGTCGAGGCGCCGACGGCGCCGCCCTCGGGCGAGGAGGCCGGGACGGCGGTGCCGCTGGTGCTCTCGGCCCGCGGCGAGGGAGCGCTGTCGGGCCAGGCCGCCCGGCTGGAGCGGCTGTTGGCGGACGTCGCGGGGCCGGCCCCGGCGGACGTCGCGGCGGCGCTTCTGACCCGGCGGGGCCGGCTGCCGCGGCGCGCGGTCGTGGTGGCCGGCTCCCGGGACCAGGCCCGGGCCGGGCTGGCCGCCCTGGCCCGGGGTCAGTTCCGGCGGGAGGTCGTGGTCGGCTCGGCGGACCGGCTGCCGAAGGTCGTGTTCGTGTTTCCGGGGCAGGGCTCGCAGCGGGCCGGGATGGGCCGGGAGCTGTACGGGCGGTTCGAGGTGTACCGCGAGGCGTTCGACGAGGTGTGCGGGCTGCTGGAGGAGCGGCTGAGCGGCTGGGTGGGGCGTTCGGTGCGCGAGGTGGTGTTCGGGTCGCCGGACGGTCTGTTGGACCAGACCGTGTTCACGCAGGGTGGGCTGTTCGCGGTCGAGGTGGCGTTGGTCCGACTGCTCGCCTCCTGGGGCGTCGTGCCCGATGCGGTGATGGGCCATTCGATCGGTGAGATCACGGCGGCGCAGGTAGCCGGGGTGGTGTCGCTGGAGGACGCCTGCACGGTTGTCGCCGCTCGCGGCCGGTTGATGCAGGCACTTGCGCCCGGTGGAGCCATGGTCGCGGTGAACGCGACGGAGGACGATGTCCGGTCCTTGCTGGGCGAAGGCGTGGACCTCGCCGCGGTGAACGGGCCCGACTCGGTGGTGCTCTCCGGTGACGAGGGGCCGGTGCTGGCCGCCGCGGAGCGGCTGCGCGGCCGCGGGCGGAAGGTGAAGCGGCTGGCTGTCTCGCACGCGTTCCATTCCGCTCGGATGGAGCCCATGCTCGCCGAGTTCACGGCGGCCCTGGCCGGTGTGTCGTGGAATCCGGCGAGGGTCCCGGTGGTCTCCAACCTGAGCGGCCAGGTCGCCGCCGCCGACGAGCTGGGCTCGGCGGACTACTGGGCCGCGCATGTGCGCCGTCCGGTCCGGTTCCACGACGGCGTCCAGGCTTCCGGCGGCGAGCTGTTCGTCGAGGTCGGTCCGGGCGCGGCCCTGTCCGGTGCGCTGGCCGAGACCGCCCTGGCCGTCCCGGCCCTGCGTGACGAACGGTCCGAGACCGAGACCCTTCTGGCGGCGGCCGGCGAGCTGTTCGTCCGAGGCGTGGAGGTCGACTGGACCGCGGCCCTCCCGGAGGGCAGCAACGGCGCGGGCGTCGACGTGCCGACCTACGCGTTCGAGCACCGGCACTACTGGCTTCCCACAGCGAGGCAGACCGACGCGGTCGCCCTCGGGCAGGCCGACGCCGGCCACCCGCTGCTCGGCGCGCTCGTCACCCGCCCGGACGGCGGCGTGGTGTTCACCTCCCGCCTGTCGTTGCGTACCCATCCCTGGCTGGCCGACCATGCCGTCGGCGGTGTCGTGCTCCTGCCCGGAACCGGGCTGGTCGAGCTGGCCGTCCGGGCCGGTGACGAGACCGGCTGCCCGCTCCTGCACGAGCTCGTGATCGAGACGCCCCTGGTCGTTCCGGAACGCGGCGGGATCCGTGTGCAGGTAGGAGTCTCGGCACCGGCCGCGGACGGCACCCGGTCGGTCGAGGTCCACTCCGCGCCGGACGGCGGGCCGGCCTGGACCCGGCACGCCACCGGCGTCCTGGCCACCGAAGCGCCCTCAGCGCTGGGCGCACCTGGTTCGCTCGAGGTCTGGCCGCCCGCGGGCGCGCAGCCGATCACCGTCGACCCGGAGGCCTACTACGCCGAGCTGGCCGGGCGTGGCTACGCCTACGGCCCGGCCTTCCAGGGGCTGCGGGCGGCATGGCGCGACGGCGACGGCGTCTGCGCCGAGGTCGAGCTGCCCGAGGCCGAGCGCGAGCAGGCTGCCAGGTTCGGCCTGCACCCGGCCCTGCTCGACGCCGCTCTGCACGCCAACGGCCTGCGCCGGGCCCCCGAGGGGGCCGGCGACGACGCCGACGAGCCCGGCTCCCGGACGACCGTGCTGCCGTTCGCCTGGACCGGGGTCACCCTGCACGCCGCCGGCGCGGGTGCGCTGCGGGTCCGGGTCACCCCGGTCGGCGCGGACCGGCCGGGCACCGTCCGGCTGGAGGTCGCCGACGGTACCGGCGTTCCGGTCCTGACCGTTGAGGCACTCGTCTTCCGGCCGGTGTCCGCCGAGCAGCTGGCGGCCGCCTCGGGAGGCGACGACGCTTTGTACCAGGTCGACTGGGTCGCCGTGGCCGAGCCGGCCGGCGAGCCCCGGCCCGCCGCGGACGTCACGGTCGTGGAGACCGCCGCGCACGACGCGCTTGCCGCGACCACGAGCGTCCTGAAGGCGCTCCAGAGCTGGCTTGCCGAGGCGGAGGCCGATACGGGTCAGCCCCGGGCCGGCGGGCCGCCGGATGCCCGACTGGTCGTCGTCACCCGCAACGGCGTGCCGGCCGGGCACACAGCCGCGCCCGACCTGGCCGGAGCGGCGGTATGGGGCCTGGTCCGGGCGGCTCAGGCCGAGCATCCCGACCGGGTCGTGCTGGTGGACGTCGATGAGCAGCCGGTGGACGTCGTCCTGGACCGGGTTCTGGCCACCGGTGAGCCGCAGGTGGCCGTGCGGGCGGGGGCCCTGCTGGTGCCCCGTCTCGCGCGGGCGCCCGCCGCCGAGGCGGGTGCCCTGCCGGTAAGTGTGCGCGACGGCGGGACGGTGCTGGTCACCGGCGGCACCGGCTCGTTGGGCCGGCTGGTGGCTGAGCACCTTGTCACCCGCTGTGGCGCGCGACATCTGCTGCTGGTCGGCCGGCGTGGCCCGGACGCGCCCGGCGCGGATGAGATCGCCGCGCGGTTGCGGGATCTGGACGCCGAGGTTGACGTACGTGCCTGTGACGTCAGCGATGCCGGCGCGCTGGGGGCCCTCGTGGAGAGCATCGACCCCGCGCATCCCCTGTGCGGGATCGTGCACGCCGCCGGTGTTCTCGACGACGGGGTCGTCACCGCTCTGACGCACGAGCGGTTGGCGGGGGTGTTCGCGGCCAAGGCCGTCGCCGCGGATCATCTGGCTCGGCTGGCCGACGGTCTGGCTGACGGGCCGTGCGGGGATCTGGACCTGTTCGTCCTGTTCTCCTCCGCGTCGGGTGTCCTCGGCTCACCGGGCCAGGGAAACTACGCGGCCGCCAACGCCTACCTTGACGCTCTCGCCCACCGTCGCCGCGCCGCCGGTCGCACCGCGACATCCCTGGCCTGGGGCCCCTGGCAGCAGGACAGCGGCATGACCGCCGGCCTGCGCCGCCCTGACCGGACGGCGGCCCGCCCCGGCATCCTGCCGCTGGCCCCGAGCGAGGGCCTGGAGCTGCTCGACCGCGCGCTCGCGACATCCCGGGCCCAGCTCGTGCCGATCAAACTCGACCTGCGCGAACTGCGCGCCCAGGCCGGCCCGGCCGGCCCGGCCGTCCTGCGCTCCCTCGTGCCCGCCGGCCGCCGCAGCGCCCGAAGCGGCTCCGACGACCCGCGGAGCCTGGCCCGCCGCCTGTCCGGCCTGGCCGGCCCGGAGCGCGAGGCGCTGCTGCTGGGTCTCGTCAGTGCCCGGGTCGCGGCCGTCCTCGGCTTCTCGGGGCCGGATGACGTCAGGCCCGAAACCGCCTTCAGGGAAGCCGGTTTCGACTCGCTCACCTCGGTCGAGCTGCGTAACCGGCTGCGCGAGGCGACCGGCCTGACCCTGCCCGCCACCGTGGTCTTCGACCACCCGACTCCGCTCGCCCTGGCCCGACACCTGCTCGGGAGCCTTGCGCCGTCGAGTCCGGCACCGGGCCACATCACGCATGACGTCGACGAAACCGCCCTCCGGTCGGCGCTGGCGACGCTGCCGCTGGATCGGTTCCGCGAGGCCGGCCTGCTCGACGCCCTGCTCCAGCTGGCCGATACGACCCACGACGAGCCGGCCACCGGGCCGGAGGAAGAGGAACAGCCGATCGCCGCACTCAACGTCGACGACCTCGTTCGGCTGGCCCTCGGCCGCGACGGGTCCCTCGGAACCGCGTCCGGCACGGACTGATTGGGGCAGAGCGTGAGCGCGTCATACGAAACGGTCGTCGAAGCCCTCCGGAAGTCACTGGAGGAGGTCGGTTCGCTGAAGAAGCGCAACCGGCAGCTGGTGGACGCCGCCCGCGAGCCGATCGCGATCGTCGGGATGGCGTGCCGGCTGCCCGGCGGGGTCGCCGGCCCGGACGACCTGTGGTCGATGGTGACCGAGAAGCGGGACGGCGTCACCGGTTTCCCGACCGACCGCGGCTGGGACCTCGACGCCCTCTTCGACCCCGACCCCGAACGCCTCGGCACGTCGTACGTCGACCGCGGTGGATTCCTGCACGAGGCCGGTCGGTTCGACCCCGGCTTCTTCGGTGTCTCGCCGCGTGAGGCGCTCGCGATGGACCCGCAGCAGCGGCTGCTGCTCGAGATCTCCTGGGAGGCCATCGAGAGCGCCGGCATCGCGGCCACGTCGTTGAAGGGCACCGACGTCGGTGTGTTCACCGGCATCATGGGCGTCGACTACTTCGCCGGGGGCAGCGTGCCGCCCGAGCTGGAGGGTTTCACCGGCACGGGCGCGGCCTCGAGCGTGGCGTCGGGCCGGGTCTCGTATGTGTTCGGGTTCGAGGGGCCTGCGGTCACGGTGGACACGGCCTGCTCGTCCTCGCTGGTGGCCATGCATCTGGCTGCCTCCGCGCTGCGCCGCGGGGAGTGCACGACCGCGCTGGCCGGCGGGGCCACGGTGATGGCCACGCCGGGCCTGTTCGTGGACTTCTCCCGACAGCGCGGCCTGGCC
>NZ_CDXDOR010000234.1:0-3430 GCF_978021225.1 Frankia sp. CeTa3Moorea
GCCAATCCGCCTGCGGCACCGCCCGCGCCGACCGGCTCACCGGGCGGGCGCGGTGGGCATGGCGGGCTGAATGGCGACTACGGCCTGGTGCCTGACGGGGCAGCTCGGCTGGTCCCGCCGCCGCGGCGCGCTGTCGGCTGATCAGGCCGGTCAGCAGGCCGCCCTGCACCGCGGCACAGGACACACCACCTGCGAACAGGCCGGTCACCAAGACCGTTGCAAGATTCACGGAGCCTCCCGCGAGAGGGAACGAGGATGCCGAAGATCCGCCTGCCGAGCGGCGCGGGTACGCGTCACGTCCCCGGAGGCCCCGGAGGCGCCGGGGGCGACGTCGGCGCCTCCGGCTGCTTCGCTGGTCGGCACGCGCACGCCGGTCGCAATACGCAGCTCCACTTCAGCGGCGGCGGCCGGAGGAAGCGCGGATTTCCTTCCTGCCCAGACTGTGTGTTGGAGGGAGCGCCTGGACCGGGCAGGGATTCGACAGGTGGTCCGGCGCGACTGACCGGAACATACGGTAACCCACTATCCCGGGTAGTAGACGGCCGGGTCGGTGGAGGCGGTCGCGGGCTGGGACCCGCGCGCCGGACCGGACGCTGCAGGTCGAGCTGGGCGCGGGCGCCACCGACTACCGCTGGGCGATCAACGGCCGGAGCTTCGAGGACCAAGCCATGCTGCAGGTGCGCCAAGGCGAACGGGGCCAGCGCCGCGGCGGCGAGCTGACCAACGCCGGCTCGACCCGGTTCATCAACATGCCCGATACACCCCTTCCACCCTGTTCGCGTCCGCCCTCGGCGGGCGCCTCGGCACCGGCCGGCTTGAGGGTTCATACCCCCGGGGGGTAGCTGTAGATCGCGAAGCCCAAACTCTACTAGCTTCGATAGTAGGAAGCTGGAGGAGCGGCGCGACGGCAAGACGGGAAGGGAACCGATCGTGGACGTGCATCAGGACGAAGCTCGGCAGCACGTGGTCTCGACGGCGGTCCTGGAGGTCTCCGGGATGCGGTGGGCGACCGAGAAGGCACGGGTGGAGGCGGTGCTCGGCCGGAGGCCCGGAGTGGTCGAGGTGACTGCGAACCCGGTGGCTCAATCAGCGGTTGTGCGGTTTGACCCGGCGCGGACGTCCGTGGCAGAACTCGCTCGCTGGGTCCGCGACTGCGGCTACCACTGTGCCGGGCAGTCCGTGCCGGACCACGTCTGTGATCCGCTGGCCACCGAGCGAGCTACAGCCAGAGGTCGCGGCAGTGAGACCGAGGAAACTGAGACCGAGGAAGCTCAGGCACCGGGTGACAGCACGGCGTCGGCGGAAACCCCGACGCCTACCGGGCACGGCGGGCATGCGACGATGTCGATGGACGCGATGGTCGCCGACATGCGCAACCGGTTCCTGGTCGCGGCTGTCTTCTCGGTGCCGATCCTGCTGTGGTCGGCGATCGGCCGCGAGGTGCTCGGCTTCGAGGTGGCCGCCCCGTTCGGCCTGCGCGACGACGTGTTCCAGCTGGCCCTGAGCCTGCCGGTGGTCTTCTGGGCGTCGTGGATCTTCTTCGACGGGGCGGTGCGGGCGCTGCGGGCCCGGACCCTGGACATGATGGTGCTGGTCGCCGTGGCGGTCGGCACGGGGTGGACGTACTCCCTGGTCGTCACCCTGGCTGGTGGCGGCGACGTCTTCTACGAGGCCGCCACGGTGCTCGCGGCGTTCGTGCTGCTGGGCCACTGGTTCGAGATGCGGGCGAGGGGCGGAGCCAACGACGCCATCCGGTCTCTGCTCGAACTGGCGCCCGAGACGGCGGTGGTGCTCCGCGGCGGCGAACCGGTCGAGATCCCCACGGCCGAGGTCGTCGTCGGGGACCTGCTGCTGGTCCGGCCTGGGGGCCGGATCGCCGTCGACGGTGTTGTCGAGGAGGGCGAGTCCGACGTCGACGAGTCGATGGTCACCGGCGAGAGCCTGCTCGTGCACAAGCAGCCCGGGTCTGAGGCTATCGGTGCCACCATCAACACCATCGGCACGCTGCGCGTCCGGGCGACCAAGGTCGGCGCCGACACCGCGCTGGCGCAGATCGTCGCACTCGTGCAGGAAGCACAGAACAGCAAGGCCCCCGGCCAGCGGCTGGCCGACCGGGCCGCGTTCTGGCTGGTGTTCGTCGCGCTCGCCGGCGGGCTCGGAACGCTGCTGGTCTGGTTGTTCGCCACTGACCGGCCGGCGCAAGAAGCCGTCCTGTTCGCGATCACGGTGGTCGTCATCACCTGCCCGGACGCGCTCGGCCTGGCCACCCCCACCGCGATCATGGTCGGTACCGGCCTGGGTGCCCGACGCGGCATCCTGTTCAAGAACGCGACCGCGCTGGAGACGTCCGCCCGGATCGACGTCGTGGTGATGGACAAGACCGGCACCCTGACGAAGGGCGAGCCGGAGGTCACCGACGTCGTCACCGACCAGGACGGCGGTCCCGCCGAAGCCGAACTGCTGCGCCTGGTCGCGGCCGTCGAGCGGGAGTCCGAGCACCCCCTCGCCCAGGCGGTTGCCCGCCACGCCGACGCCCGTGGCGTGGCGCAGGCCCGGGCGGAGGCGTTCGTCAACGTGCCCGGGCAGGGCGCGGTCGCCACGGTCGACGGCCACCGGGTCGCGGTCGGCAACCAGCGGCTGATGGGCGCCGAAGGGGTCCATCTGGGCAGTCTGGGCCAGCGCCGCGAGACGCTGGCCGCCGGCGGCCGGACCGCCGTGCTCGTCGCCATTGACGGCCGGGCCGCTGGCGTGGTCGGGCTCGCCGACGCGCCTCGTCCCACCGCGGCGATGGCCATCGGCGCCCTGCACGAGGCGGGTGTCGCGGTCGTCATGCTCACCGGCGACAACCAGGCCACCGCACGACGCATCGCCGACCAGCTCGGCATCGACACGGTCATCGCCGAAGTGCTCCCTGGAGACAAGGCAGCGCAGGTCGCCGAACTGCAGCGGGGCGGCCGGCGGGTCGCGATGGTCGGCGACGGGGTCAACGACGCCCCCGCCCTGGCCCAGGCCGACCTCGGCGTCGCGATTGGCGCCGGCACGGATGTCGCCATCGAGACCGCCGACGTCGTGCTCATGCGCTCCGACCCGCTCGACGTCCCAGCCGCCCTGCTCACCGGGCGGGGTACCGTCCGCAAGATGCGGCAGAACCTTGCCTGGGCAGTCGGCTACAACGCCATCGCGCTCCCCATCGCGGCAGGCGTCTTCGACCCGGCCTTCGGCCTGGTGCTCCGTCCGGAGATCGCGGCCCTGTCCATGTCCGGCTCCAGCTTCCTGGTCGCCGTCAACGCCCTGCTGCTCAAGCGGCTCCGGCTGCCCCACTCGCTGGAGGTGCCGCCCGCACCTGACGTGGTGGCGCAGGCTCAGCGCCCCAGCCCGTCGCTCACCCCTTGAGACGAGGGAGGCGGAGCGGCCCGCGGCAGGCGCGAGC
>NZ_CDXDOR010000234.1:3557-5209 GCF_978021225.1 Frankia sp. CeTa3Moorea
GAGACGAGGGAGGCGGAGCGGCCCGCGGCAGGCGCGAGCACGTCGGAGTCGCGTTGGACGGGTGGAGGAACCGCCGTAATCTGGGGCCCGGTGCCGCAGCGGGAGTCAGCGGACCCGCAGGTCTGGTGGACACAGGTCTGGTGGACACGACGAGCGTGGGGTCAGGATGCGCGGGCTGGGCGGGCTGGAAGCCGTGGTCATGGACCGGCTCTGGTCCGCGACCGCGCCGACAACGGTCCGCGCGGTCTACGAAGACCTGCTCCGGCACAGGGAGATCGCCTACACGACCGTCATGACCGTGATGGACAACCTGCATCGCAAAGGCTGGCTGCGACGCCACCTGTCCGGCCGGGCATATCTGTACGAACCAGTGCGGTCCCGAGAGGTGCACAGCGCACAGCTGATGGGCGAGGCGCTCGCGGACAGCACCGACCCCGCCGCGACGTTGGTCCACTTCGTCGAACGCATGTCACCCGACGAGGCGGCGATGCTGCGGGAAGCCCTCGGCCGCGCCACCAGTTCCGAGCGCCACCAACGGGCCTCAGCCAGCAGCGACGGCGGGCATGAGCCTGACAAGGATTCCCTCGAGCCGGGGGAACGGGCCGAAGGAGGGGTACGGTGACAGTCGCTGCGGCGTTGATGGCCTACGCGACGGTGCTCGCCATCGCCTCGCCGCGGCTGCTGCTGCGAGCGTCCTGGCCTGAGCGAGCCCCCCGACTCGCGATCTGCCTGTGGCAGGCGTTGTCGGTATCGGTGCTGGCCGCCGTCGTTCTGAGCGGTCTTGCGCTGACCGTCCCGTCCGCCCGAGTCAGCGCCGACCTGATCGGCCTGCTCCGCACCTGTGTTATGGCTCTGCAGGACATCCACCCCAGCCTGGACAGCGCTGGGCCCGCCGTCGCCGGGCTGACCCTGGCCTTCCTCTGGTCCGCGCGTCTGGCCTACTGCGCGGCGTCGGAACTCGTCCGGGTCGGGCGTGCACGCCGTGAGCATGCTCGGAAGCTGGAGATTCTCGGACGCCCTGTCCCGCATCTCGGGGCCGTCCTGCTGACCCACGACACGGCCGCTGTCTACTGTCTGCCCGGCCGCAGCCAGCGGGTGGTTCTCACCACGGCCGCGCTGGACGCGCTCGAACCGGAACAGCTCCAGGCCGTACTCGCCCACGAACGGGCGCATCTGGCGGGCCGCCACCATCTCGTCCGTGCCGGAGCGACCGCGCTCGCCCGTGCGTTCCCGTTCGTGCCGCTGCTCCGCGACGCGCAGCGCGAGGTCTCCAGGCTGCTGGAACTCGCGGCGGACGACGTCGCCTCCCGCCACCACGAACGCCTCTCGATCGCGGCGGCCCTGGCGGCCCTGGCCGGTGGGGGCAGCCCCAAGGTCGGGATGGCAGCTGGCGGACCGACGTCACTGCGTCGCGTTCGCCGCCTGCTACAGCCCGCCAACCCGTTGGGACCGGCCCGGACACTGGTCGGCGCCGTGATCGTGACCGCAGTGCTTCTCATCCCGATCGTCGTGGCCGCTGCTCCGCTGGCCGGGCTCGGACACTCTCTCTACTGCCCCCTGCCGGCATAGCGTCTACCTAGTACTCCAACCCGACTTTTGTGATCAGTTGCGGCCCGTGGGTTGACGGTGGGCGGCCGACCCAGCTCGCTCCG
>NZ_CDXDOR010000235.1:0-5074 GCF_978021225.1 Frankia sp. CeTa3Moorea
GCAGATCGCCGGTGCGCGGGTTTTGCAGGCGCGCGCGCAGCTCGCCGCGACGATCGGTGAGGAATACCCGCAGACCCAGCAGGCGGTCGGCTCGCTCCACCAACACCGTTGATTATCTTGAAAAAACCAAGCGCGAACAGGTGAACCAGCAGCTCGTGGCCCGGTCGCGGCACGGTGGCACGGGTTCGCCCCGGTGCACGACCGCGGACAGGTCCCGGTCGACTGACTATCGCGAATGATTCCTCTGAGCCAGGACGGCGCCGGCCTCACCGCGCAGTCGATCCGCCCGCCGGCGAAGCTCGTCCGCCCGGGTGTCGAGAGCACGCCGCGCGGCGAGCAGTTCCCTTTCCGGCACGGCATCGTCCCCCAGCAGGCCCCGCTCCCCCGGTCGGGACCCGTTCGAGGGTCGGGACCCGTTCGAGCCCACCCGCCCGGCGACCGGCCGCATCCGATCGTCGAACCGGTGCCGTTCGTCCACGAGGCTCGCCAGCTCCGCGCCAATGCGGTCGAGGTCCCGGCGCAGCCGGCGGCGCGCGCGGCGCAACGCCGGCCCCGGGACGCCGGCCCGCCGGCTGCGGCGCAGGTCGGCGCGCAGCCGCTCCAGGTCATGGTGCACCTGTTCCTCCAGCCGGGACAGCCGCCCCTGGGCCTGCCTCGCCACCAGCCGCGACATCTGCCCGGTGATCAGCGGAGACGTCGCCAACGTGCGGACACCCGTGACCATCACGGCCAGTCCGAGCACCTCACCGACCAACGCGAGGGGCGCCAGCCGCAGGTCGCCGCCCAGCAGGGCCACCCCGATCACCACCCCGGCCAGCGGCTCGCTGCTCACCGCGGCGGGCAGCGACGCCGGCAGCGGCGCCATCTCGTAGGCGCTCTGCAGCAGCAACGCACCGACGATCGCCGTGGCCACGACCGACCAGGGCTGCCAGGACACCAGGACCGCATCGATCCCGCGGGTGGTCAGCAGGTGACCGATGCTGCTGGTCAGGGCGGCCTGTATCGCGGACAGCAGGCCCACGGCCGTGGCCAGCATCGGGGCCCGCCGGGCAGCGGTGAGCCGCCGCGTCCCCCACACCGCACCGCACACCAGCCCGCCGGCCACCGCGCCGGTGAGGACCCAGCCGAACGTCGAGACGGCCCCCGGATCGCCCGGGTGCGGATCTCCGGCGATCAGGAAGAGCACGAGGCCACCGGCCGTCGCCGCGGCCGCCGCCCAGTCGCGGCGCGGCACCGCCCGCTGCGCCAGCAGGGCGGCGAGCGGCAGGGCGAACAGTAGCTGGCAGATCTGCAGGGATTCGACGAGGGCCACCGCGCCCCGGCTCAGCGCCGCCGCGGCCAGCACACTGCCGACCACCGCGACGGCGACCCCGACATCCCACCACGGTCGCCGCACCAACCACAGCAGCAGCCGCAGCCGCAGGACGTCATCGGGCGGCGCCCGGAAGGCAACCCGCTGCTGGATCACCGCGGCCACCGCGAAACACACCGCGGAACCGAGGCCGAGCAGATAGGTCGCCACTCCTCCTCTCCTCCTCGATCCCGCGACGTACCTTCCCGGGGAAGGTCAGGGCCTCACACGGCCGGCCCGGTGCGGTCCGGCAGCTCAGATCCCGCTCATCATGCCTGCCGGATCCAAGATCAGGGAAATGACCCCGGCCGGGACCACACCTTCGTCCGCCGCCGGGTAGCACGCCCGGGCTCGGAGGATCCGCGCGGGCGGGGAGGTCGCCCACGGCCGACGGCACGGGTCTGCTTGTGGAGCTGGTAGATCCAGGGCGGGATCGTCGCCCAGAACACAATGACGTTACCGATGATCACCCCTTTGGCTCCGCCGAGGAGGAGGCCCGTGACCGGGCCGGCGAGCAAGAAGGGCGTGAAGAAAAGATTGATCCAGAAGGTGAGCCTGGTCCGGCCGAAGGCGTAGAGCACGGCGACCGGTCCCACCGACAGCGCCGGCCCGGCCTGCGCGATCATCGCGAGGAGAAGGAGTTCACGGGTCTGGCTCCAGGTGTCGCCGAGCAGGGCCGCCCCGAAATCGTCGGGGAGGATCAGGAAGATGAGGGTCCACAGCACGCTGGAGGCAACCACCAGCGCGGACACGGCGTAGGCGGCGCGGATGATCCGACGGGCCGGGGCGCCCCTGCGGCGGGCGAACTCGGGGATCGCGAAGCTCATCAACGCGACGGCCAGGTTCGTCGTGGGGGCGAGCAGGGTCTGCAGACCGCGCAGAGCACCGACGAGCGCCGGCGAGCCGATCCCGGCGATGATCAGAATCGACGTCTGCTGCGCCCCCTGGACCGTCACGAACTCGGCGGTCATGAAGCCGGTCGTCTCGCGGTGACCAGCGAACCAGGCGAGCGCCCGCCGCGGGGCGGGCCAGACCCGATGCTGCCCAATGCCGACCACCGCGGCCAGCGCCGCGGCGGCACCCCAGACGAGGACCATCACCGGCGCGCCGCCGGCCGCGGCCCGCCCGCCAATGGCCAGCAGGACGATGCCCACGCCCATCCCGGCCGCCCAGACGAGATCGTTGACGACGGCGCGGAGGGGGCGTCCCTGGGCGAACGACGTGTAGCGCCAGGCGTCCTGCACCAGCAGGGCCGGCATGACCACACCCATCGCGATCAGGTTCGTCCCGACCACGCCCTCGAGGACGCTACCGACCGCCATCAGGCCGGCGCCCACGACGGCACCGAGTACCAGGGCCAGGCCGGACGCGGCGCGAGCGGCGGCGCGGAACGCGGCCGGGGCGGCGGCGGCGTAGCTGATCCCCAGGGGCGCCGTGGCAGCGGCGCGCGACAGGCCGACGACGATCGCGAAGATGGTGTAGGCAATCGCGAACGCACCGAACTCGGTCGGGTCGACTCGGCGGGCGATGATGAAGTTGATCGCTGCGTTGGTGCCACTCGACACGACCTGGTCGACGATCGTCCACAGCGCGTTGATCCGGCCGCGGGACCGGGACGGGTACGGATCGGCCTCCGGTAGATCCGCTGCCGCTGGATCCGCCACCCCTGGATCCGCCGCGATCTGCTCACGCGTGTCACCGTTGGTCAGACCGTCGGTGACGGCGGGGCCGTCACGATACGCCCACCGCGGTCCGCCCACGCCGATGACCCTATCGTGACGTAAAAGTCATCTTGGAATCCCCCGCCTCAGGCGGAGAGCCATCAAAGGCCGTCGGCGAGCTCGCGGATCTGCTCGATGAGACGCACCCGCTCCAGGTGCGTCGGCGCCACCGGATTGACCGCGAGCGTCGTGACCCCGGACTCCGCGAACACGGCGAGCCGCTCGGCCACCCAGCCGCGCGGCCCGATCAGGGAGAGCCTCTCCAGCAGGCCGGCCGGCACCGCGGCGGCGGCTTCCCCCTTACGGCCCGCGAGGTAGAGGTCCTGGACGAGCTCCGCCTCCGCGGCGTAGCCGTAGCGGTGGGCCAGGTCGTTGTAGAAGTTGCGGCCCCGCGCGCCCATGCCCCCCAGGTACAGCGCGAACTGCGGCCGGTCGGTGTCGCGCAGCGCGGTGACGTCGTCGCCGACGGCCAGGGAGGCCCCGGCCCAGACGTCCAGGGTGCCCAGCGCCGGGTCCCGCCTGGCCGTACCGGCCCGCACCGCCTCGCCCCACACCTCGTCCGCGCTGTCCGGCAGGTAGAAGGCGGGCATCCAACCCTCGGCGAGCTCGGCGGCGAGCTCGACGTTCTTCGGGCCGAGCGCGGCCAGCACGATCGGGATCCGGTCCCGCACCGGCCGGTTAATGATCTTCAAAGGCTTGCCGAGACCGGTCCCCCGCCCCGCGGCGAGCGGGATGTCGTAGTGACGGCCGTGGTACTCGAGGACCTCCCGGCGCCAGACCTTCCGGCAGATCTCGATGGTCTCGCGGGTCCGGCCCAGCGGGGCATCGTAGGGGACACCGTGGAAACCCTCGATGACCTGCGGCCCCGACGCGCCGATCCCGAGGGTGAACCGCCCGCGCGAGACGAAGTCGAGGCCCGCGGCGGTCATCGCGATGAGGCTCGGGGTGCGCGTGTAGAGCTGCATGATCCCCGAGGCGATCTCGACGCGCGAGGTCCGGGCGGCGAGGAACCCCAGCTGGCTGACCGCGTCGAAGCTGTAGGCCTCGGCGACCTGGATGACCTGGAGCCCGGCCTTCTCGTAGTCGGCGAGCCCCGAGACGGTCTCCTCGAAACCTCCGCTGTACCCCAGCGACATCGCGATGCGCACGTACGCCACCCCTCCGGCCAGCTCCCGCCACGGCCCCGTCGACCCTGGCGTCTCACCCCCTGAGTTTGACTCCGGCCGCGGTTCGGGCACCACCGATCACGGCCGGGGCGTCGGATCCGGAGAACTGGGGCCGGGAGAGTTGTCTTGTCCTTTTATGATCTCGTCCTTTTATGATCTTGAACGTGGATGCTCGTCAACACCGTTGATTATCTTGCTGTTCCCGTGCACCCGTCCGCGGCCTCGCCGGCCTCGCCGGGTTCGCCGGGTTCGCCGGGTTCGCCGGGTTCGGCGTGGATGCGGCCGCGGGTGGCCCACAACGGGCGGCCGCTCCCGCCCCACCGGTTCTGGATGATTTCCGCGGCGATGGAGACGGCCGTCTCCTCGGGCGTGCGCGCACCCAGATCCAGTCCGATGGGTGAGCGCAGCCGGGCCAGGTCTGGCTCGCTCACCCCCTCCTCGCGCAGCCGGCGCAGCCGGTCGGCGTGGGTGCGCCGCGACCCCATCGCCCCGACGTATCCGGCCGGGGAGCGCAGCGCCGCGCGCAGCACCGGGAGGTCGAATCTGGGGTCGTGGGTGAGGACGCAGATCACCGTGCGCGCGTCGACCTCGGTGCGGGCGAGGAACGCCGCCGGTCGCTCGCATACCACCTCGTGGGCGTCGGGGAACCGGCGAGGAGTGGCAAAGACCGGCCGCGCGTCGCACACCGTCACCCGGTAACCGAGGAAACGCCCGATGCGGACCACCGCGGCGGCGTAGTCGATCGCCCCGAAAACCAGCATCCGCGGCGGGGGCGCGAACGAACGGACGAACACCGGTACCGCGTCGGGTCGCCGCTGCCCGCGGCGGCCCCCCTG
>NZ_CDXDOR010000236.1:0-5057 GCF_978021225.1 Frankia sp. CeTa3Moorea
CCCTGCTTCAACACCTGCTGGCACGCCTGCGCGGGCAGGGCAGAAAGCCACTCAAAACCCTCGAGCGGTTTCTTCCGCGCTTCCCGCATCTGCCGGTCTACTTCGGCCATCGGCAGCATTGGCCGACGATGCTGCCGGCACATCAGGTGCCATTCATGCAGCAGATTCCACAGCCCGCGCGCCGCATGACCCTGCCTGTCCAGCTGCACCATCTGCCCCGCATCCGGGTACAAGCGGGTGACGTGAACCGACCGGGCCATGCCCGTAATTCTACCAGAATTCACGGCAATTCACCTCCCACCTGAAAGCGGGAGCGCTCTCGCCGCATCCAAGTAGCAGATGTGGAAAACGTCGCCGCTCGCTGCCCATGGCGACACACCCACCCTGTGGATAAGTCCGCGGGCACGGTGCAGAGCCCGCTCGGGTCGCACTGCCCCGAGGCGATAAGCGATGAATCCGCTCACCAGCACCCACGACGGTGATCGACGAAACCGCCGTCGTTCTCCCACCCCGGGCTGCGTGGAGCACCGTCGACCGGCCGTTCCCCGACCGTCCACCGACCTTCCACTGACCGTCCCCACCGTGCCCATCAACGGCAAAGGGCCAATCCGGCCACCAGTACCAGGCCAGGTGACCGGCAGAACCGTCAACCATCGTCCGGAGACGGGCAGCGTGGGCACGGGCGGCCAAAGCCGATGGACCCTGCCCGAGTTGGTTGATCGTCAGCTCAGATCGCTCTTGCCCGGGTGGGGCATCGTCACCTGCGCATGGCCCCGTACCGCCTGGGGATCCCGTACCGCCTGGGGATACCGCCCGCACGCTGCCCATGGGAGGGCAGCGATCGGAGGGCAGCGTGCGGGACCGGTGGAACCCGCCGGAACCCGCCGACGCCGTGCTCGGCCAGCTCGGCGACTGCGGCGGAGATCACGCGAGTGTCGATCGTCGTATCCCGGAGCCGTCCCCGTCGCGGTCAGCCGAGCTCACCGGTCTTCTCCTCCGCCGTCCGCTCAGGCTGGGCGGGAATCGAAGGTGTGGGCCGCGAAGTTTTTAGGGCACCAGTTTGGTTGCATAAATGTCACAGGCTCTCCGGAGTTTCGGCAACACCTGATGCACGGAGGCAACCATGGCGAACACGATCTACTCCGCCACCTCGACCGCCTGGGGTGGACGCGACGGACGGGTGGTGTCCAGCGACAACCGGGTCGACCTCCAGCTCTCCGTCCCGAAGGGCCTCGGTGGTGACGACGGGCCGGGCACGAACCCGGAACAGCTGTTCGCCACCGGTTACGCAGCGTGCTTCCACGGCGCGCTCAAGGCCATCGCGCGCGAGAAGAAGATCGATGTCAAGGACTCGGCGGTGTCCGTGACCGTCGGGCTGATCAGGGACGACAACGGCAGCCTGGGGCTGAGCACGCGGATCGAGGCGCAGATCCCCGGCATCGAGCGGGCGGCCGCCCAGGAGATTCTGGAGGCCGCGCACTCTCTGTGCCCGTACTCCGTGGCCACCCAGGGCAACATCCCCTCCGAGGTGGTCCTCGTCGAGAGCAACTGACCCGACTCCCCTGCTCACCTTGCCTATCCAGAGGGATAAAGCGGACACAAAACCCTCTGGATAGGCAAGTCTCCCTCGTTGCCGCAGATCTTGGACTCGCGACGAAGAGTCCTAATGTGACGCAGAGCACACCGCTGGGACGCAGCGTCGGCCCATTTCAGTGAAGATCGGCACTCAATATCCTAATGTGCCAGGAAGCGGCGCCACCCTCGACGTCGAGGAACCAGGACATGGCCCGAGACGGACGGAGGGCGCACAGTTGCGGATTGCGTTGTTGTCGTACCGGAGTCTGCCCACCTGCGGTGGCCAGGGTGTGTACGTCCGACATCTGTCCCGCGAACTGGTCGCCCTGGGGCACCGCGTCCAGGTGGTGAGCGGGCCGCCGTACCCGGTGCTCGAGGAGGGGGTCGGCCTCACCGAGCTGCCCAGCCTCGATCTCTACCGGGACTCCGACCCGTTCCGGTGGCCCGGACTGGCCGAGTTCCACGGCCTGCCGGACGTCGTCGAGTTCGCCATGATGCGGACCGGCCAGTTCTCCGAGCCGCTCGCCTTCAGCCTGCGTGCCTGCCAGGCCCTGCGTCCCAGGGCATCCGGGGGCCGGCCGCCGTTCGACATCGTCCATGACAACCAGGGGCTGGGATACGGCCTGCTGGCGCTGCGGGCGGCCCTGCGCCCGTATCGGATCCCGGTCGTGGGCACCGTGCATCATCCGATCACGGTCGATCGCCGCCTGCACCTCGCCGCGGCAACCACCTTCACGTCCCGGCTGGGCCTGCGCCGGTGGTACTCGTTCCTCCCGATGCAGGCCCGGGTCGCGCGGGGGCTGGACGGCATCGTCATCCCGTCGGAGAGCTCCCGGCGAGAGATCATCGCAGACATGAACCTCCCCTCAGCGGTCATGCACACGGTTCCGTTGGGAGTTGACGCCGACGTCTTCACGCCGGCGCCCTCGGGCAATCCGGCGGTTCCGGGCCGTGTCGTCGTTGTGACCAGCGCCGATGTTCCGCTCAAGGGCCTGCTCGTCCTGCTCGAGGCGCTCGCAAAGCTGCGGGTGGATCGCTCGGCGCACCTGGTCTGCGTCGGCAAGGCCCGCGAAGGGGGAACGGCCCAGCGCCAGGTTGCCGAGCTGGGCCTGGCCGACGCCGTGACGTTCCGTTCCAACATGCCGGAACTGGAGCTGGTGGACCTGTTGCGCTCCGCCGAGGTCGCGGTCGTTCCCTCGCTGTACGAGGGGTTCAGCCTGCCCGCCGTCGAGGAGATGGCCTGCGGGATCCCGCTGGTCGCCACCACCGCCGGGGCGCTGCCCGAGGTCGCCGGTCCGGACGGGGAGGCCGCATTGCTGGTCCCGCCGGGGGATGCGGGGGCCCTGGCGGACGCCATCGGTTCCCTGCTCGACGACCCCGAACGACGGGCCCGAATGGGTGCCGCCGGGCGCCGCCGGGTGGAGGCGCGGTTCTCCTGGCGGGCGGCCGCCGCGGCCACCGCGGACTGGTACGCCGAGCGGATCGCGGCAGTCGGCGGGACGCCCACCTCCCCCTTCCCGGGACCTCCCGTCCCGGAACTGGGATCGGCGGCCCGCTGGGCGCCGCCCGTCCCGCTCTCCGGGACGCCGGCACCACTGTCCACACCCGGCGCGGGGGCGTCCGCACCAGCGTCGTCGACGCTGACCGGCTGACGGCCGACGCATGCTGACCGTCGACTTCGACCGGTTTCCCGTCTCCGCGGGCTGCCGGCTGCTCGACCTGGGATGCGGCGCCGGGCGGCACACGTTCGAGGCGTTCCGACGGGGCGCCGAGGTCATCGCGCTGGACTACTCCGCCGACGAGGTCGCCGGCGTCAACGCGATGCTCGCCGCGATGGCCCTGGAGGGACAGGCTCCACCCAAGGCGAAGGCCGCCGGAGTACGCGGTGACGCGCTGGCGCTGCCGTTCGCCGACGGCACCTTCGACCGGATCATCGCCGCCGAGGTGCTCGAACACCTGCCCGCCGACACGGCGGCGATGGCGGAGATCGCCCGGGTGCTGCGGCCCGGGGGGTGGGTGGCGGTCACCGTCCCGAACCGGTTCCCCGAGCAGGTGTGCTGGAGCCTGTCGACGGCTTATCACAGCGTCGAGGGGGGCCATGTCCGCATCTACCGCCGGGACGAGCTTCGTGACCGGTTGACCGCGGTGGGACTGGAACCGGCCGGCACCCATTTCGCGCACGCCCTGCACGCCCCGTACTGGTGGCTGCGGTGTCTCGTCGGTGTCCACGACGACGGCCATCCGGCGACGCGGCTTTACCACCGGCTGCTGGTGTGGGACATGATGCGCCGTCCCCGCATCACCCGCCTCGCCGAGCGGGCCCTCAATCCGATCATCGGCAAGAGCATCGTGCTGTATCTGAGGAAGCCGGAGGTAACGCGTGCGGCCGGTTGAGTCTGCTCCGGTCCTGACCCCCGAGGCGCTCACCGCGACCGCGACCGCGATCGCCGTCGTCCAGGAGCCGGACGGCGCCATCCCCTGGTATCCCGGTGGCCATACCGACCCGTGGGATCATCTCGAATGCACCATGGCCCTCGACCTCGGCGGCCTGGTCGACGCCGCCGACGCCGCGTGGGCCTGGCTGTGTCGCAACCAGCGGCCGGATGGATCCTGGGCGACGAGCTACGTCGGCGGCGCGGTCAAGGAGGACTTCGCCGACAGCAACCAGTGCGCCTATGTCGCCACCGCGGCCTGGCACCGCTGGTTGGCCACCGGTGACCGCGCCTTCCTCACGAGGATCTGGCCGGTCGTCGAGGCGGCCCTGGACTTCGTCGTCGATATGCAGAGCCCGACCGGACAGATCTGGTGGGCCCGGTCGTCGGACGGTGTCGACTACCCCGAGGCCCTGCTGACGGGATGCTCCAGCACGTTGCACAGCCTGCGCTGCGGGATGGCGCTCGCCGCCCTGGTCGGGGAGGTGCCACCGGCCTGGGAACGGGCGACCGGCGCGCTGCGGCACACCCTCGTCGCTCACCCGGAGTACTTCGCCCCCCGCGACCGGTGGTCGATGGACTGGTACTACCCGGTGATCGGCGGAGCGCTGCGCCGGTCCGCGGGTCGGTCCCGGCTCACCAGCCGGTGGGACGACTTCGTCGTCGACGGTCTGGGTATCCGCTGCGTGGCTGACGAGCCCTGGGTCACGGGGGCCGAGACCTGCGAACTCGCCATCGCCCTGCATCTCGTGGGCGAGACCGCCGCGGCGACCAAGCTGGTCATGGACATGCAGCACCTGCGGCACGCCGACGGGAGCTACTGGACGGGCTGGCAGTTCAAGACCGCGACGTTCTGGCCGGCCGAACAGTCAACCTGGACCGCGGCGGCGGTGATCCTCGCGGTCGACACGTTGGCCGGCGGGGTCACCGAGACCCTCTTCCGCGGCGACGACCTCCCCGAGGGGATCTGTGTCCTCGACAAGGAGTCCGACGAGCCTCGGCAGGGCAGCAGGCGGCTTCCGGAGCCACGGGCGGAGGTGGGGACGGAGG
>NZ_CDXDOR010000237.1:0-2808 GCF_978021225.1 Frankia sp. CeTa3Moorea
GTGCGGGCCGGTCCCTGAGATGACCCCAGAGATCGTCGATTGCGCGGACAATTTTTTTGAGTTCGCGGGCAAGTTTTTCGAGTTTGGCCCGGTTATATAGCGTGATCACTATGATAGTGGTGATGCCGACGACCACTTGCAGGCCCAGATTCTCCGCGGCGCTGGGCAGCTGCGTGAGCAACTGGTGGTGCAGATCCTGCATACTGACGTCGACTCTGACCTCACCGACGATCTTACCGTCGGTGTCGCGCAGCGGAACCTCGGCGCGCACGGACGACCCCAGGCTCCCGGACCCGCGACTGACAGTCTCCTGTTCGTGGAGGGCGCCCGAGGGGTCGGCGCTGACCGGTTTGCCGATGTTCTTCGGATCGAGATCGGAGCAGCGGATACCCCGGCTGTTGATGACGACCACGGACTGCGCTCCTGTGAGGCGCCGGGCCTGTTCGGCGAGGGCCTGCACCTCCCCCGCGGGATCCTTCCCCATGACCGCCCGGGCCAGGAGCGGGTCGGATGCCACCGCACGCGCGATCTCAAGCGCTCCCTGCTGGGTCTGGTGGACAAGGTCGGTGTACAGCTTCAGGTCGGTCAGTCCACTCCCGATGCACAGCACGAGCAGTAGGGAGACGACGCGCATAGGTACTGCCCCTAGTGGTGGATCGAGGTGGATGGTTCGACAGGCCGTAAGCGTAGGCCGACCGGCATGAGCGGCGCCCCGAGTCGCGAACCGGAAGGCACGACGCACATCGCCCGATGGTGCCCGAAGATCCGTCCGCGCCGTCGTACGACGAGCTCGCGGCGCTGGTCGTGACACAGGCCGCGGCGCTCGCCGAGGCGCTGGCGAGGCTGGCCGGGACCGAGGCCGCGCTGGAGCGGGCGAACAGGGAGATCGAGGCGCTGCGCGCCCAGACCGGGAAGAACTCGAAGAACTCCCCGAAGCCACCGAGTTCGGACGGGCTGGCCAAGCCGGACGCGCCGAAGTCGCTGCGCACGAAGAGCAACCGCAGCCCCGGTGGGCAGGACGGGCACCCCGGCTCGACGCTTGCGATGACCGCCACCCCGACCCGGACGGTGGCCCACGAGCCGC
The DNA here is from genome assembly GCF_978021225.1 of Frankia sp. CeTa3Moorea. Lineage (NCBI taxonomy): Bacteria > Bacillati > Actinomycetota > Actinomycetes > Frankiales > Frankiaceae > Frankia > Frankia sp. CeTa3Moorea. Next base: position 1,085 of record NZ_CDXDOR010000237.1, read on the forward strand.
CGGCGTGCGCAGGCTGTGGGGGGACGGCAACGGCCTGGTAGATAGCCTTTCTGCGCCGGGGTGGGGGTGGTGGTCCGGGTAACCGTGCCGGCGGGGCCGGCCAGGGTGACCTGCATGATCCGGCCGGTCTGGCGGCGGATGGCGAGCCATGTTTGCCCGGACCGGCGTTCGGCGGCCCGGGGGAGGAGCAGGGCGAGCCAGCAGGGCAGGACATGGGCGCGGATGCGGTGTTCGAGCCGGTGGAACAGGAGCTCGGCCTTCGCCTTCGCCCGGTCGAGGGCCAGCCGGCCGGTCGCGGTCCCGGCGGCGCTGCTCGCCGGTGCGGGCCAGCTCCTCGTCTGTGCAGAATGCGCAAAAAGCTATCTATCTACGAAACTTGCTAGTTTTCCGGCTCGTTCGTAGCATTCACTGCTGTGCGATCTGCGTTCCAGCCCCACGGGGGTGACATGCCGCCGCCGGCGGTTTCTTTCGCCGTGGCCGGCGGCCCCTCGTTGCCGGTCCTGATGCGCAGAATGCGCAAAAAAGTCATTTATTCACGAAACTTGCCAACTTGCCGGCTAGTCCGTAACGTTTTCGAAGGCGGCAAGGCCTACCGGTCGGAAGACCTACGACCAGCGTGTAAGAGAGGTGGAATAATCATGAACAGCGCAGGCAGCTCGGATCCATTGGGCCATCCCGATGCGCATGGTTTCCTGCCGAACGCTCTGGGAGTGTGGCGGCTCGACTCGTTCGACATCACCAACCGTAACGGAAATGTTCTCGAGAGGCCCATGGGTGCCCAGCCGGGCGGCCTACTGGTCTACTGGGAAGACGGCTACATGTCCGTGCACATCTGCGACCCGCGGGATGGCACCGCGGTCTCTGAACGCAGGGATGGATCGCGTGTCGATGTCGAGTCGATCTCCATGAGCACCTCGTTCTTTGGGTACTGCGGGTCTTACCACCTAGCTGGCAGGCAGGTCATTCACCGGGTGCGGGCAGCATCTGTTCCCAGGTGGATCGGAGAGGACCTGGTTCGTGATTTCACGCTGCAAGGGGACACCTTGACACTGTCTTGCCCGGCGCAGGAGGACGAGGACGCCTCGGACATCCGGGTCCCACGCCTGACGTGGAGGCGAGTCCGGCCCGCGGAATCTCCGGAAGGTGCGACCGTCGCCCCATCGCGGCCACCGCTGGACGGCAGGTAGAAATTCTGTCATGACGGGCGCACACGCTGACCGCACCGATTTGAGCCGGCGCGCACTATCCGTTGGTCTTCCTGCTGGTCGATTCAGCGATCGGGCCCGGGACGAAGATCGGAATGATCGAATGTCGGTCGTGTTCCTGCACGTCAACGCGGGATCGGCGGCAAGAGAAGGGGTGCGCGAACAGTGGACAAAGTCGTCGCAAGTGCAGCTAAGGCGATCGACGATATCCGTGACGGAGCATCGTTGGCGGTGGGTGGGTTCGGGGTGTGCGGCATCCCGAGCACGCTGATCGAGGCGTTGCTGAACGCCGATGTCACCGATCTCGAAATCGTCAGTAACAACTGTGGGGTCGACGGCTGGGGGCTGGGTGTGCTCCTGGACGCCGGCCGTATCCATCGCCTGATCGGATCCTATGTGGGGGAGAACAGGGAGTTCGAGCGGCAGTTCCTCGGCGGGGAATTGGAGGTCGAGCTCATTCCCCAGGGGACGCTGGCCGAACGGCTGCGGGCCGGCGGGGCGGGGATCCCGGCTTTCTAC
>NZ_CDXDOR010000237.1:3231-4497 GCF_978021225.1 Frankia sp. CeTa3Moorea
GCCGGCGGGGCGGGGATCCCGGCTTTCTACACTCCGGCGGGGGTGGGGACCCAGGTTGCCGACGGCGGTCTGCCGTGGCGGTATGACGGGGCCGGTGGCGTTGCGCTCCCGTCGCCGTCGAAGGAGACCCGGGAATTCGACGGGATCCGCTATGTGCTGGAGCGGGCGATCGTTTGCCAGTTCGCGTTGGTCCATGCTTGGAAGGGCGACCGGCATGGCAACCTCGTATACCGGGGGAGCGCCGCGAACTTCAACCCGTTGTGCGCCACCGCGGGCAGAGTGACGATCGCCGAGGTGGAGGAGCTCGTCGAACCCGGTGAGCTCGACCCGGCCGAAATCCACACCCCCGGCATCTTCGTGCAGCGCGTCGTCCACGTCCCCACCACCGAAAAGCGGATCGAGAAGAGGACGGTGAGTTCCCGATGAGCTGGACCCGCGAGCAGATGGCCAAGCAGGTGGCCGCCGAACTGACTGACGGCCAGTACGTCAATCTGGGCATCGGCCTGCCGACCCTGGTAGCGAACCATCTCCCACCCTGTGTCACGGTCACCTTGCACAGCGAGAACGGACTCCTCGGCGTCGGCCCCTTCCCCTACGACGACGAGGTCGACCCCGATCTGATCAATGCGGGCAAACAGACCGTCACGCTCCTGCGCGGAGCCAGCACCTTCGACTCAGCGACGTCATTCGGCATGATCCGCGGCGGGCACGTCGACGTCGCAATCCTGGGTGCTATGCAGGTGTCCGCCGCCGGGGACCTCTCCAACTGGATGATCCCCGGAAAGATGGTCAAAGGCATGGGCGGCGCCATGGACCTAGTCCACGGTGCCCGGCGGGTCGTCGTGATGATGGAGCATGTTGCCCGGGACGGCAGCCACAAGCTCCTCGACGAGTGCACGCTGCCGCTGACCGGACAGGCCTGTGTGCATCGCGTCATCACTGACCTGGCAGTGATCGACATCGAGCCCGGCATCGGCCTGATCCTGCGGGAGACCGCGCCCGGCGTCACCATGGACGACGTCCGCGTGGCCACCACACCCAACCTCACGATCGCTCTTAGGTGACCGGTTGTTCGGCGTTCCGGGCCGCGGCGGCGTCGCCGTGATCCGGTCTACGCCTGGGTGCTGCTGTCTTCCGTAATAGTCCGCGGCTGGACCGTTACGGAGGCGTTCAGACCTAGATCCGCCAGTAGGGCGGGGATGGTGGTTGACTGTTGACCCGTGGGACGTGAACGGGTGCCTGTCGCGCAGGGAGAATAGGGGCCAC
>NZ_CDXDOR010000237.1:4522-5493 GCF_978021225.1 Frankia sp. CeTa3Moorea
CTCTTAGGTGACCGGTTGTTCGGCGTTCCGGGCCGCGGCGGCGTCGCCGTGATCCGGTCTACGCCTGGGTGCTGCTGTCTTCCGTAATAGTCCGCGGCTGGACCGTTACGGAGGCGTTCAGACCTAGATCCGCCAGTAGGGCGGGGATGGTGGTTGACTGTTGACCCGTGGGACGTGAACGGGTGCCTGTCGCGCAGGGAGAATAGGGGCCACCACACCAACACGACATCCCAGACGAAAGGCACCCGTCAGGTGACGGGTATACGCAGCACCGGGTCGTCGCGGAAGCCGGCCACGAGCGGGCGGGACGGCGCCGACGGCTCCGGTCCCTGGCGGGGCAGGGCCAGCTGACGCTGGCTCCCGAGGGCGTGGCCGACCACGCCCTCGCGGTCAGCTTCATAGTCACGAATATCCCCGCGAACGAGCCCGACGGGATCGTCGGCCTCGAGTGCTGGTTCCGCTCCTGCCAGCGGCGGGTCTACGGGCCAGGCAAGCAGGGCGCGGCGTTCGGCCACACCAAAATCACGGTACGGTCGCTGCTGGTCCGCGGGGTGAACGCGCTGGTCGGGACCGTGTCCGCTCCGAGTTTCTCCTTAGCAATGGGCGGCATAACATATTGCGATGGTCGGCAGATTCCCATAATGAGCAAAAAACGAAAAATGCACCGCCCCGAGTTTTTTAGAGACCGGGACGGTTCAGGAGCGAAATATTCACGAAAGCACGAGATGCCTTGCAGATGCCCTGGACTACTCGTAGAATTTAGGCCATGCGCTCCTCCCATCAACCCAGCGATAAGGCACCGGTATCGGCGAACTCCCTCTCGGGCCGCATCAATTCGCAGGTCGTCACCCCCGAGGAACTACGGCAGTACGCCGACGCTGCTACGAGGAACCCCAACAATGTCACCGGCAACGCCGCCTTCGAAGCTGCCAGCTTCGCCTTCGGCTTCGGCTTCTTTCCCGCCCTCCCCC
>NZ_CDXDOR010000238.1:0-4978 GCF_978021225.1 Frankia sp. CeTa3Moorea
TCAGGCATGGTCTGATCGTCGAGGCCCCTGACAGGTTCCGTGACCTGCGTGGGGGGCTGGTTCGTATCCGGCCGTACCGGCTGACCGACGTGGGCCGCACCGCTCTTGGCCTCGTCGAGGAGGCTCCTGCCGACGAGGAGGCCCCGCGGGGCGACGTCCCGGCGACGGTCGCCGTTGCCGACGTCCGGGTTGGCATGGCTACGCCGCTGGGCTGGGTGGACTACGTCTCCCGGCTGGACGAGGGCGGGGCCATCGTCTACTACCGCCCGTTTGATCGGTCCGTGCTCACGTGCCGCGCGTGGCCTGCTGGCGAGCGGCTGACGCTCGTTCCCTGCCCGCACATCCCCAACTTCTTCGACCGCTCCCGCTGCGCGAAGTGCGGTCACGAGCTGGGGAGCGTGGCCGCGTGAGGCCCGCCATCACGCTGTGGTCGGACGCTTCGGACACGTACGGTGCTGGGGTGGTTCGCAAGCTGCGCACGATCGGTTACCGCCGGATCTCCGATGACCGTGAAGGGCTGGAGGCCGGGGTCACCCGCCAGGACGAGGACATCCGGGAGCTTGCCGAGCAGCGTGACGATGTCGAGCTGATCGACGTGCTGACGGACAACGACCTGTCGGCCACGAAGGACTACCGGCCGGAGTTCGAGCGCATCCTCGCCATGGCGCGGGCCGGCGAGATCGACGCTGTGATCGCGTGGACGTCGAACCGCTTCCTGCGCAACCGGCCCGACCGGATGCGCGTGATCGAGCTGTTCAAGGCCCGCAACGTCCGGCTGATTCCGGTCAAGGGCACCACCATGGACTTCACCTCCGCCGACGGCCGGATGATGGCGGACATCATCTTCTCGATCGACGCGGGCGAGGCCGAGCGCACAGCGGAGCGGGTGTCCCGCGCGGCCAGGCAACGCGCGGAACAGGGCCGCCACCACGGCGGACCCAGGGCGTACGGCTACGGGCCGATCGTCGCCACCGACCACGCAGGCAAGCCCGTCCGGGACTTCTACGCCCTCGTTCCGGAAGAGGCGGCGGTCATCCGCCGCATCGCTGCCGAGGTGCTGGCCGGCGTGCCGTTGGGGGCCATCGCGCGCACGCTCAACGCCGAAGCGGTCCCAACCGTGACGAAGGCCCACCGGCCGACCTGCCCGAACAACGTCAAGGGCCGCAGGGCGTGGACCGACTGCCCATGCCCGTACCGCGGGTGGGATGCGACCACCCTCAAGGAGATGATGGTCAACCCGCGTCTGATCGGCATGCGCGGCTACCAGACCCGCAGCACACGGCGCAGCACGGGAACCATCACGGTCATGGGCCCGGCGGCGTGGCCCGCCGTGCTGGACGTCGACACGTGGGAGCAGGTCCGCGCGATCCTCACGGACGCCTCGCGGCGGACCAACACCGACGCCGAGAAGGTGCGGCGCCTGCTGGCCGGGTTCGTCTACTGCGCCTCCTGCGGGCACAAACTGACCGGGAACGGCACGAACGGAACCCGGCTCTACTGCCAGCGACGCGACGGCCGCTGTCCGGCCAAGGTCCGGATCGGGGAAGACTTCCTCGTCGGGCTGGTCTCCGCTGCCGTACGGGGACGTCTGGACGAGCTGGTTCTCCAGCCGGTGGCCACGGAGGACCCGGCCGCCGCCGAGTTGGCGACGCTGGAGGCCCGCAAGAGCGCGCTGGCGGACCGCTGGGCGTCCGGGAAGATGGACAACGACGCCTACGACGACGCCCACAAGGCCATCGTCCGCCAGATCCGCGAGGCCGAGGCCCGCAGGCACACCAGCGCGCGACGACGCGCCACCCTGCCCGTGGACGGCGCCGCGGGCTAGGACGGACTCGGCGAGGACATCGCCGCCAAGCGGATGATCCTCACCCAACTGATCGACGGCGTGATCATCGGCGGGAACGGCACCGTCGAGGGCGACCAGGCCCAGCGCGTACGGACCGTGTGGCGAGACCTCAACGACCCCCGATAGCCCACACCACCGACGAACCCCCCCGGGGCCGCTGTCGGGGGCCTTCGTCGTACCTGACCGCCATGACGCCTGAGAGCCACGCTGGCGAGTCGAACCGTCGGTAGCGGCGGCCCCCCGCAGGAGCGGCACCGCGACACCACCTGCTACACGGCGCACCCGCGTTGAGCTGCGCGGATCGCAGCATGTAGCGGGTAGCACCTGCCCCTGCCTGGCCCTGGGAACCTGCCAGCGGCCCGTGTTCGAGGAACGATGCTGCCGCTACCCGCTACACCGGCCAAAGTGTGACGATCGTCGGATGCGGGTTCGTCGGGGTCTCGTCGGTGATGCCGAGCGGGTCGCCCAGGTACCTGTGCTGTCCTGGCAGGTCGGCTACCGCGGGCTCCTGCCGCAGCCACTTCTCGATGGGCTCGACCCAGCACAGCGCGTGCCGCGGTGGACGACGACGCTGGGGCGGGCCGCCTGGCCGGCCCGAGGCGCTCTGGTCGCCGACGACGCCGGTGACATCGTTGGCTTCGCGGACCTGGGTCCCACCCAAGATGACGACCAGGACGCCAGCGAGGTCGGGGAGATCGTCTCCTTCTACGTCCTGCCCACCGTCTGGGAGCGGGGTGTCGGACGCGGCCTGATGGCCGCGGCGATGCGCAGTTTCGAGGCGGCGGGCTTCACTTGCGCCACGTTGTGGGTGATGGAGACGAACCTTCGCGCCCAGCGGTTCTACTCGCACCTGGGCTGGGAGCCTGACGGGGCTGTCCGGGACGAGGTCGTCGGCGGAGCCGTGATTCGTGACGTTCGGTATCGATATGAGCTGGGAAGATGACAGGTTCGCGGGCCGCTGCCGCGATGGTTGCGATCGATCTCGGCGGGCTGGGCGGGCAAGCGGGCACCGCGCCGGTAAGCGCCCTATGGGGCAGGATGCGACGTCACAGCGGGCCAGCGCAAAGCCAGCGGCGCGGTGCGTCGGCGGCACCAGAGGGCTGACCTGCGACGCTGTGACGCGCGCGGCCGATGCCAGCGATCAATGGTCCACATTGACCAGCCCGCTGTGAGTATCCGCGCTGGGAACCCGACCTGCACAGCGATCTCTACTGACAACCCTGGCTGTCGGCGCAGATCCGACAACCAGGGTTGTCGCGCCGTTGCCTGGCGTCACACCCGGCGGTCGAGGACCTGCCGAACGCGCGCCATCTGGTCGCGCCAGAGCCGCTCAACGGTGCAGCGACAATCGTGGTCGTCGTTCGCGCTCGCCTACTGGTAGTCGATCAACGTAGGTTCTGGCCACTCGGAACGTATCTCCTGGGTATCTCCCCTGTCCTTCCGGCTGGACCCTGGCGGGTCTCCCTCGCGTTTCGCACGGGGTTTGGCGACCGTTCCTTCTCTTGGTCGAGGTGCCGGAGCGACTGGGGACCAAGAGCATCAGCGGAAGACCGCGACGTCCCGCAGATGCCGAGCCGTGGCGCCCAAGGCGAACTTGTAGGGCTCGTCGCCTCTCCCAAGCTCGACGATTGTGATTCCCTCGTCGAACGCCTGCGCGGCGACCTCTGCAAGGAGCAGGTGGCTGGGGCTGAACCGAGCGAACGCGGGCTCATAGGTGGTCATGTACAGCAACAATGCCGATTCGGTCCGGAAGAACAAAGCTTGTGCGATCGGCGCGCCGCCAAGCGCGAGAACTGCAAGGAAAGATCGGCTCTGCGAGGCCAGAGAGGCGCCTGCCTCCCCTATGAACGCGGGGAAGCTCCGGTGTCGGTCCATAGCCGGGAGCTCATGCAGGCGCCCCCTGCGCTCCCACGCCGCCAGCCTCGCGGCTACGAAGCCGGCGAGTGCCGTGGGCATGCGTGCGGGGTGCGCCTCGCGGTAGCACGTCAGTCGTCCTTGCCCGCTCAGATGCCGGCGAGCCCAGCGCAGCTTCTTCCTGGTCGCTGGCGACCAGCCCGGGATAGCCGACAGCGGGCCGAACGAAGGGTCGCGAGGTTTGATTGCAAGTACCGGCGCGGGACAGGCGGCTACGCACGGCAGTGACTGGGCCAGAACACCGTCGGGACGCACATCGCATAGCTGCACCGGAGTACCCAAGCGGTGGCGCAGGCGTACAGCTTCTACAAGTGCCTCGACAGTCTGCAACCGGTGGCTGTTCCCGAGTAGCGCATCGTGCTCGTCGCCAAGCGGGTTGCCGGCCCAGCAGATACCTCGCGGTCCCAGAGAAAGGGTAAGAACACCGACTAGTTTGTCGTCTTCGAAGGCGACCGTCAGCAAGGGCGAGCCGAGATCCGGAAGTTGCCGCCAAGCGGCCAGACACCAAGCCGGGGAGGTGTAGATCGCGCTAGCCCCGCCCGCGGCTAAAGTTCCCCACTGGTTAGCGAGGCTTTCGGCGGCTTCGACTGTGGTGTACTCGACAATTGTAATCAAAGGCTGCCTCACATGTGAATCAGGACCCGTCGGGAGCGGCCAGGAGAACGACTAACCTTGGCGCCCGCCGATCAGGACAGTAGCAGGGTGGCCGTTGACAAGGATCTCATGCGACACGCGAATAATGAACCCATTGTTCTGGAGGCTCTTCTCGAAGATGTGGGCCGTCCTTCGTGAGGTGAGCAGGACCAGCCTTCCGGAGTCCGGGCGCAGAACCCGGCTAAAACTCCGCGCCGCAAGCTCGGTGAACTCTTCGTACGACATGGGAAGGTCCTCGTGCTCACCCCATGGTGGGTCGGTGACGATGACGTCGACTTGGCCGTCCCCGACCGAGGGGAGCGTCAGTGCGTCCTCGCCAAGAAACCGCACCCACCTGCTGCGAGCCAGCTCGGGGGAGAGGGAGGACCGGAGCTTTGGAAGATCCTGGTCTGAGTAGCAGATCACCCGAGCGGGATACTCGAGCCGTGCCTGCACGAAGGAGCCGCTGCCGGCAAAAGGATCGAGGAAGGAGTCGTTATCTGTCGGCACCGAGGCCGAAACCAGCATGTTTGACAGCTCATAGGAGATGGCTCCCTTTACCTTCGGGGGATTCTTCTTCTTTGG
>NZ_CDXDOR010000239.1:0-4867 GCF_978021225.1 Frankia sp. CeTa3Moorea
TATCGCAGGTACCAGCGGACAGCGAGGAGGCGCGCTCGCGCGGCACGTGGTTGGTCACGGCGCAGAGCTTGCCTGATCGCGTCGCTGCTTCCTCGGGAGTGCTGACGAATCCGCCGTTGATCTCAACGAATTATCTTTGAGGGATCAACACACTTAGGGGCTGTTGTGCCGCGTGCCTCTCTGGTGGCTCTGAGTGGCGGGGCTAGACTCCGACCGGCGGGCCGTTGCGGGCGAGAGGGGACTGGGATGCCGGCGGATTCTTTTGTTCACCTCCACGTGCACACTGAGTATTCGATGCTGGACGGTGCGGCGAAAACGGGCTTGCTTTTCAAGGAAGCGGCGAAGCTGGGGATGCCGGCCGTCGGGATGACCGACCACGGTAACATGTTCGGTGCCTACGAATTTTATCAGGGTGCGAAGTCCGCGGGTGTCAAGCCGATCATCGGGATTGAGGCGTACCTGGCGCCCGAGTCGCGCCATCACAAGCGGCCTGTCCTGTGGGGTGAGCGTTCGCAGCGCGACGTTGACCCTGCGGGTGAGGGTGGTGACGTGTCCGGTGGTGGCGCCTACACCCACATGACGATGCTCGCGGCCAACGGGGCCGGGCTGCGCAACCTGTTCCGGCTGTCGTCGATCGCGTCGATCGAGGGCTACTACCGCAAGCCGCGGATGGACCATGAGCTGGTCTCCCAGTACTCGGAAGGGATCATCGCGACGACGGGCTGCCCGTCGGGTGAGGTGCAGACCCGGCTGCGTCTGGGCCAGTTCGACAAGGCGCTCGCCGCGGCGGCCACCTACCAGGAGGTCTTCGGCGCGGACAACTTCTTCCTGGAGTTGATGGATCACGGTTTGCCGATCGAGCGCAGTGTCCGCCAGGGTCTGCTCGACATCGGCGACAAGCTGGGGCTTCGCCCGTTGGCCACGAACGACTCGCACTATGTGACCGAGGATCAGGCGGGCAGCCATGAGGTGCTGCTGTGCGTCGGCACCGGTAAAAGACTCGACGATCCGACCCGTTTCAAATTCGACGGATCGGGATATTACCTCAAGTCGCCGGAGGAAATGCGCAACCTGTGGGACAGTGAGGTCCCCGGGGCCTGCGACAGCTCTCTGCTTATCGCCGAGCGCGTCGAGTCCTACGACGATGTTTTCAAGTTTGTGGACCGGATGCCGCGGTACCCGGTACCCGAGGGTGAGACGCAGCTGTCCTGGCTGCGCAAGGAAATCGACCGCGGACTGACGTGGCGCTTCCCTGCGGGCGTGCCCGCCGATGTGGTCGAGCGCGTCGACTACGAGGTCGGCGTGATCGACAAGATGGGTTTCCCGGCTTACTTCCTGGTCGTCGCCGACATCTGCAAGTTCGCGAGAGATCGGGGCATCGGGCTGGGTCCGGGGCGTGGATCGGCGACCGGGTCGATGATCGCCTACATCCTGGGTATCACCGAGCTGAACCCGATCGAGCACGCGCTGATCTTCGAGCGGTTCCTCAACCCGGAGCGGATCAGCCCGCCGGATATCGACCTGGACTTCGACGAACGTCGACGCGGTGAGGTGATCCGCTACATCACCGAGCAGTACGGCGAGGACCGCGTCGCGCAGATCAACACCTTCGGCACCATCAAGGCCAAGGCCGCGATCAAGGACTCGTGCCGGGTGCTGGGTTACGACTACGCCCTCGGCGACAAGATCTCAAAGGCGATGCCGCCGGATGTGATGGGCCAGGGCATCCCGCTGGCCGGGATCTTCGACCCGAACCATGAGCGGTACGGTGAGGCCGCCGAGGTCCGGGCCCAGTACGAGACCGACACCAAGGTTCGGAAGGTCATCGACACCGCGCGGGGGCTGGAGGGGCTCACCCGCGGCACTGGTGTCCACGCCGCCGGGGTCATCCTGTGCTCGGAGCCGCTGCTGGATGTCCTGCCGATCCATCGCCGCGACAATGACGGCGCGATCATCACCGGGTTCCCGTTTCCTCAGTGCGAGGAGATGGGCCTGCTCAAGATGGACTGCCTCGGGCTGCGGAACCTCACCGTCATCGGTGACGCGATCGAGGCCGTCAAGCGTAACCGCAACGTCGACATCGACCTGTCCACCCTCCCCTTGGAGGACGCCAAGGCCTTCGAGTTGCTCGCCCGCGGCGACACGCTCGGGGTGTTCCAGCTCGACGGCGGACCGATGCGTAACCTGCTGCGCCTGATGGCACCGACGAAGTTCGGCGACATCGCCGCCGTGCTCGCGCTCTACCGGCCCGGCCCGATGGCGGCCAACAGCCACATCGAGTACGCCGACCGCAAGAACGGCCGCAAGGAGATCCTCCCGATCCACCCCGAGCTCGCCGAGGCGCTGGAGCCCATCCTCGGCGAGACCTACCACCTGGTGGTCTACCAGGAGCAGGTCATGGCCATCGCCCGGGAGCTGGCCGGCTACAGCCTCGGCGGCGCCGACCTGTTGCGCCGCGCGATGGGCAAGAAGAAGAAGGAGATCCTGGACAAGGAGTTCGCTCGCTTCTCCGCCGGGATGAGGGAGAAGGGCTATACCGACGCGGCGGTCCAGGCGCTGTGGGACGTGCTCGTCCCGTTCTCTGGCTACGGGTTCAACAAGTCCCACACCGCCGGGTACGGTGTCGTGTCGTTCTGGACGGCCTACCTCAAAGCCAACTACCCGGCCGAGTTCATGGCGGCGCTGCTGACGTCCGTCGGTGACGACAAGGACAAGATGGCGGTGTACCTGGCCGAGACCCGCCGGATGGGTATCCAGGTCCTGCCCCCCGACGTCAACGAGTCGGATCTGCGGTTCGGTGCGGTCGGTGACTCGATCCGTTTCGGCCTGGGGGCCGTCCGTAATGTGGGGGAGAACGTCGTCGCCTCGATAGTCGCGGCCCGGCGGAGGAAGGGCGCGTATGAGTCGTTCGCCGACTTCCTGCAGAAGGTCGACATCGGGGTGTGCAACAAGCGCACCATCGACTCGCTGATCAAGGCCGGGGCGTTCGACTCGCTGGGCCATCACCGCCGGGTGCTGGTCAACGTGCACGAGAACGCGATCGACGCGGTGATCATCACGAAGCGGGCCGAGGCCATCGGCCAGTTCGACCTGTTCGGCGACGGGGGCGCCGGCGAGGAGGAGGAGAGCCCGGGGCTAGGACTCGACCTGGACCTGTCCGGCCCCGAATGGCCGAAGAAGGAGCTGCTGGCTCAGGAACGCGACATGCTCGGCCTGTACGTGTCCTCGCATCCGCTCGAAGGCGCCGAGCGGGCGCTGGATCGCCACCGCGACACCCGGATCGTCGACCTCGCCGAGGCCAACGACGGGACGACCGTACAGATCGCCGGTATCATCAGCAAGATCGACAAGCGGATCAACAAGAACACCGCCAAGGCGTGGGCGATCGTGACCGTCGAGGATCTCGACGCCTCCGTCGAGGTGCTGTTCTTCCCCCAGTCCTACGAGGTCCATTCGTACGCGCTCGTGACCGACGCGGTCATCTCGGTGCGGGGCAGGATCAACGAGCGGGAGGGGTCGGTCTCGCTGTTCGCCCAGGACCTGACGGTGGTCGATGTCGCGACGCACGTGAACGGGCCGCCTGTCGTCATCACTCTGCCGTCACACAAGATCACACCACCGCTGGTCGATGACCTCAAACTCGTCCTGACGACTCATCCCGGGACAACTCCGGTGCACCTGCGGCTCGAAGGCCCGCAGAACACGCATCTGTTCCTGCTCGAACTCCAGGTGCAGGCGAGTAGTTCGCTGCTCGGGGATCTCAAGGCCCTGCTGGGTGCCCGAGCGGTCACCGTATGAGCGACCCGTCGCCGGAGGCGAGACAGCCTGCCGAGGTGGTGCTGTGCTCGACGGATAGTCCGCCGCGCTGCTGACACGCTGGGTGGCAACGCTGGCCGTGCCGGCCGTCGACCTCCAGGCGTGGGAAGCCGACTATCAGGCGTGGCTACGAGGCGACCTGTGACACCTGGGCAGGTGCGTGTGGTCCGTCCGGCCAGGTCGGCAGCGTCGGAGCAGGCCGCAGTGGCACCGGCTGGAACATGCCCCCCCGCTGCCAGCGGGTGAGCGCCGAGGCCCAACGGTAGATACGCCGTGCCGGAGCGGCGGCCGACTTGCAGGCAGGGGTACGGGTAGGCGATGAACGGGTCGCCCAGGTACAGCGTCTCCAGGTCGACGAGGCCGCCCAGCCGGGCGACGTTGAGCGGCTGCCCGTCGTAGGAGTCGTAGCCGAACCGGGGATGGCTGAGGTCGACGTCGTCAACAGCGACGATCCCGGCCTGGACCGCGGCCAACTCGTCGGCCAGTGGCCAGCGGTCGTACCAGTGGGCATCGAGGTAGACCAGCGGCCGATCGAACCGGCCGGTGAGCGACGCCAGCACAGCCGCGGAGTCGCCGGTCACCACGGTGGTGTTCGGCCGGTCGCGTAGCCGGGTGCGGGCGAATGCGGCGTGCTCCTCGACGACGTCGCAGGTGATGATCGGCAGAGTGGGGTAGAGCCGGGCGAGGTAGTCGGTGGTGTCGCCGAGGAAGCAGCCAGTCTTGATGATGCCGTCACATCCATAGGCGTCGATCAGGTAGTCGACCTGCAGCGCGGTGGTGATGTCGAAGCCGAACGGTCCCCCGCCGTCGGAGAGGCGAGCGCAGCCGGCGCGAAGGGTGGTGTAGAAGGTGTCCAGGAGGCCGATCGACGGCTGGTACATGGCAGCCTTTCACACGCTGTGAGTGTGGCGCAGCCAGCGAGGTGCCTGGGACGGCCGCTGCGTGCGGCTCCCAGGCGCCCGGAGAGGACACCCCATTCATGATTGTTCTTTGCACAAAATTGCCGAATGCGCACACAATGCGCACACACGCCGCCCGGGTGCGGCGCACG
>NZ_CDXDOR010000240.1:0-4848 GCF_978021225.1 Frankia sp. CeTa3Moorea
GGGTGCGTATTTGGTTGTGATCAAGGGGTGGTTTGCGTGAGCTCCTTGATCCAGATCATCGAGGCGCGGAGGTGGAGACCTGCGAGGTAGCTGCCCGGGGTCTTGTCATAGCGGGTGGCGATGCCTCGCCAAGCCTTCAGCTTGTTGATCAGACGCTCGACGGTGTTCCGCTCCTTGTAGAGATCAGCGTCGTGGCGGACGGGCCGGCCGCCCCTACTGCCCTTCTTCTTCCGGTTGGCGGCCTGGTCCTTCTTCTCCGGGATGACCACCTTGATGCCGCGTTTCCGCAGGTAGGCGCGGTTGCCGCGGGACGAGTACGCCTTGTCCCCGGCGACCGCGTCGGGTCGGGTGCGGGGACGGCCGACGGGCCCGGGGACCCGTACTTTCGCCAGCACGGGGATGAACTGCGGGCTGTCCGCGGCCTGCCCCGCGGTCAGGACGAACGCCAGCGGACGGCACTTGCGGTCGGCGGCGAGGTGAACCTTGCTGGTCTGCCCGCCCCTCGACCGTCCCAGCAGAGCAGCTTTCAGCCGCAGGCCGTGCCGACGCCGGATACGTCGTCGCTCTTCCCGCTCGGGGTCACATCCGGCGTTCTGCCCGTCTTGTCCCTCCGAGTCGCCCCCTTTTCCCGGGTTTTCTCCTCCTCGACAGCGGCTTTCTCCAGGGCGGTGATGACGTCGTGGCCCAGGTGCATCCCGGCAGCGTCGTGGTGGGCCCGGGCGGTGGTGGAGTCCACACTGACCAGGGACAGGTCCACCTCACCCCGCTTCGCGGCCTCGGCGACCATGCCCTCCAGCAGGGCTTCGAAGACACCAGCGTCCCGCCACTGCCGGAACCGGTTGTGGACCGTCGGCCAGGCACCGAACTCCGCCGGCATCTCCCGCCACTGCCCACCCGTCCGGAACCGCCAGAGCACGCCTTCGAACTGCGCCCGCAGCCGCGCCGGGTACGGGCCGAACCCGCCGATCGGCAGGTAAGGCTCGATGAACACCCACTCCTCGTCCGTCAGTTGCATCCGTGTCATGCAGGACGATCTACCGGATCAGGCCCCGCCACGAGTGCGAATCCCGCAGACAGATCACAACTCGACACGCGCCCTAGGCCGGTTTCGGCGAGGAACCCGAGGAGCACCCCGGGCCGGTACTGCAGCCGTTTCAACCCGTGCTTGACCGCCCGGTGGACGTCGTCGAGGGTGCGGGCGGCCAGGTGCACCAGCGCGGTCCGCTTGAGCTGGGACCACACCCCCTCGGCCGGGTTCAGATCCGGCGCGTACGCCGGCAGTGCCACCGTGCTCACCCAGCCGGCGTGCTCCCGTAGGAACGCGGTCATCTCCGCTTGGCGGTGGATGTTCACCCCGTCCCAGACCAGGACCAGCCGGCCCCCGGGAAGCTGCGCGTGCGCGGCGACCAGCAGATCCCGACAGTCCTGCCAGCCGATGCCCTTGCGTCCACCGCCACCACGCCAGGTCCGGGCCCGGTAGAGCAACCGCGGGCGCCACCCGGGCCGGTAGCAGACCATCCCGACCACACTCACCCGCCCGGAGCCGCCCCGGCCGGGTACCCGCACTACCGGGGTCTGTCCCCGCCGACCCCAGGTCCGTGCCCGTGGCGGCCTCAGGCCCTGTCCTGTCTCGTCCAGGAAACAGACCCAGGCTCCCTGGGTCGCCGCGGTCTTTGTACCGCCGGCCACTCCCGGTGCGTCCAGGTCTCGACCGCGGTGTCGTCGCGTTCGATCGCTCGACGCGCAGGGAGCTGACACGACCAGCCGTTGCGGTCCAGCAGCATCCACACCCCGGGCAACGTGTACGTGAACCCGAACTCCCGTTCGATCACCTGCGCGACCCGGGCCAACGTCCACCGCTGATCATCCCAGCCGTACGGTCCCGGACCCCGGCGCAGGATCGCCTCCAACCGGGCCAACTGCCGATCCTCCAGCCGGCACGCCGACAACGGACCGGTCGACCGCAGCGCGCCCGCACCCCCTGACTCCCACGTCTGGTACCAGCGGCCCGCCGTTTTCGGGGTGACTTTGAATTCCCGGGCCACCTCCGCCCGGGTCGCACCCTGACCGAACCGGACAGCCGCGGCCATCCGGACCTGTTCCCGTTCCACCTGCTCGGCGGGCGTCAACCCGCCACCCGTCGCATACCTCATGTAAAAGTTTTACCCACCCGCCAGTGGCCATCACCAGGCGTATTGACACCACACATTAATCATCAGTATGACCGCCTGATTCCGCCGACTATAGCTGAGGTGAGCCTCGTTTTCCGGACACCTGCGTAGTGGAAACATTATCCAGCTTATGCGGCCTCCGTAATGGTTGCGGCGGTTGCGCGGTAGAGTTTTTCAACGTGCCCGGGGGTTCGGCAGCCGAGGGTGGAGTAGAGTCGCTGCCGGTTGTAGAAGATCTCGATGTGATCGGCGATCGTGGTACGGGCGACGCGGCTGGTCGGATAGTTCTCGCGGTGGACGAAATCATTTTTCGGGCTCCCGAATAGCGACTCGGCCAGGGCGTTGGTGTGTCCGGAAGAGGGCTGGAGGAGATTCTGGAATAGAAGTCGGAACGCTCGACAGTGACCGTGCCGTTTTCGAGATGCAGGTAGGCCCTTTGAGGCGCCTCTTTCCTTCCGGACAGTGACCCCTACTAGAATTAGGGGCAGCACGGAAGGGGTAATAGTTGACGCAGAAGCGCAGGAAGTACTCGCCCGAGTTCAAGGACGAGGCGGTGAAGATGGTGATCGAGACATCCCGTCCGATCGCCGACGTCGCACGTGAACTCGGCATCGTCGAGGGAACACTCGGGGTCTGGGTCGCCGCCTACCGGCGCGCCCACGCCGGCGAGGCGCCATCACCGGCCGCCGAGGACAACGCACGGATACGCGATCTCGAACGGCAGAACCGGGAACTGGCCATGGAGAACGCATTCCTAAAAAAATGCGCAGCGTACTTCGCGAAGGATCATCGGTGAGCGACATGTTCGAGTTCATCGATGCGGAGTACGCCGCCCGCACCACCACGAACAGCACCACACCGAAGCCCTCTGTCACCCAGATGTGCGCCTGGCTCCAGGTCTCCCGTTCCGGTTTCTACGAATGGCGTGACCGCCCCACGTCCGCGACCGCGACCCGCCGCGGCGAGCTCGCCACCCTCGTCCAGCGGTCGTTCACCGCCTCCGACGGCACCTACGGCTACCGGCGCGTGCACGCCGACCTGTGTGCCTGGGGCCGTCCCTGTAGCCCCGAGCTCGTCCGTGCCCTCATGCGCGAGCAGGACCTGGAACCGTGCCAGCCCCGCCCCTGGCGGCACGCCCTGACCGAACAGGACCAGGACCCCACCGCGATCCCCGACCTGCTGCAGCGCGACTTCACCGCCGACACCCCGGGCACCAAGATGGTCGGTGACATCACCTACATCCCGACCTGGGAAGGCTGGCTTTTCCTCGCGACCGTCATCGACTGCCACACGAAAGCCGTCATCGGCTGGGCCATGGACGACAACTACAGGACCGGACTCATCGACACCGCCATCACCATGGCCGCCCGTAACCATCAGCTCACCGACCAGGCGATTTTTCATTCGGACCGCGGAAGTAACTACACATCGGCCCAGTTCGCTGCTACCTTGAAGAAGCTCGGGATCCGCCAGTCCGTCGGCCGGACCGGGATCTGCTACGACAACGCGATGGCGGAATCGTTCTTCGCGGCCCTGAAGAACGAACGGGTTCACCGTACCGTCTACCCCACCCGCGCACACGCCCGACGAGACATAGCCCGATACATAGAACTCCGCTACAATACGACACGCCGCCACTCGGGACTTGACTACCGCACCCCGCGACAGGTCCACGACGAATATCTGAAAAAGCAGTCCGCCGCTTAGATCATCTTAATAACGGCTGTCCGGATTTAACGGGGCACACCACTTCTGCGTCGGCATGCAGGTGCTGGTTCAAACCGCCACGAGCTGCTGTGATGAATGATCCATTGGGCTTGAACCGCAGCGCCTCACGGCGCAGACCGAAAGTGAGCCAGAGCCCTGTCCGGACCAGGCGATACCGGTGCGACAGGGGTTACGAATCGGGTCGCGGACCGACCCCTGCCCCTGGCAGGTCACTGCCACTGCCGCATGGTGAGGCTGCGGTCAGGGTGCCGGTAGCCCGCAGCTGTGGGAGTAGGCTTTCAGTCGTGACTGCAGGTGACCCTCTCCACGGCACGTTCGTTCTCGACCGCGAGCTGAGCTCGTCGCCGGCGGAGGTCTATGCTGCTTTCGCGGAACCGGACCGGCGTGTCCGGTGGGTGCGCCTGCCGGGAAAGGCCGACCCGGGCAACCGGTATGACGTGAGCCTCGGCGGCACCGAGCTTCTGCGCAGCACCATGCGGATCGGCGATTCGGTCGAGCGGATCGAGCGCCGTACGCACACCCTCCAACTGGTCCCCGGGCGGCTGCTCGTCTTCACCTACGAGGCGGTCGTCAACGACCAGGTGCGCTGGGTGTCGTTGGTCAGCGTCGGGCTGCGGGGCAGCCGGGAGCAGGCGGCTGGCACGAAGCTGACGTGGACCGAGCAGTACGTCCTGCTGGTGATGACCGGAGACGGCGCGGACGACGTCGCGCATCTGCGGGGTGGCACGGGACTCCACCTGAATGGGCTCTCGGCGGCGCTCGGGGAGGGATCGGCGATGCGCTCGGCGACGCCCCTGAACGGGCGCTGAGCGGCGGTCGCTCCGAGGCGACCGCCCCCTCGGGCCCGCGCCGCCGGCCTGCAGCCGAGGGCGCCGTGACCGGCGATGATCCTGGGCGAGGGCGGGGGACGCCGCTGCGCTGTGCCGGGAACAATCAGGTCAAGGACGAA
>NZ_CDXDOR010000241.1:0-4836 GCF_978021225.1 Frankia sp. CeTa3Moorea
CCTCCGGATCTGTTCACCCGCCTCGAAGCGGGCGGGATCCGGGTTCAGCGTCACCTCGGGGTCGGTGAAGCCGGCGGCAAGTAGACGGCGGCAAGTAGACGGCGGGTCGGTTTCTCGGGCTTGTCAGCCGGCCCGCTCGGGAACGATTTTGCTGACGATATGCTCAGCGATCGCCAACGATGCCGTCGCGCCGGGAGATGGCGCGTTACGGACATGCACGACCCGCCCGTTGTGGGACAGGACGAAGTCGTCGACGAGGCTACCGTCGCGGGCGACGGCCTGGGCCCGGACTCCCGCGGGGCCGCGAACCACGTCGGTGGCCCGCAGTTCGGGGACATAGCGCCGGGCCTCGGCGACGAAGGCCCGCTTGCTCGCCGTGCGCAGCATCTCCTTGGCGCCGGTCTTCCAGTGGGTCTTCGCCATCTTGTGGAACCCCGGCCAGGCGAGCGTCCGTCGCAGGTCGGTGCCCTGGACGGTGCCGACCGTGTACCCCTCTCGGGCAGTGGCCAGCACCGCGTTCGGCCCGACCAGGATCTCCCCGTCGATGCGCTTGGTGAGATGGATGCCGAGGAAGGGATATCGCGGATCCGGAACCGGATAGATCAGCCCATGGACGAGGCCACGCCGCTCGGGGCGCAGCAGCCAGTAGTCGCCCCGGAAGGGAACGATCTGCGGGGAGGCGTCCTCACCGGTCAGCGTCGCAACCAGGTCCGACTGCAGCCCGGCACAAGAGATCAGCAGGTCGAACGGCCCGACGCTTTCGGAGACGACGGCGACCCGGCCACCGTTGCGGGACGCTAGCTCGTGATTGCCGTTGGGTCGCGCGCGCGCGGTTCCGGCGACCGTGAGGCGGAGGTGGACGCCGGCTGGGCGATCCTCCACCCCGATCACCTCGGCTCCGGTGCGCACGGTCCCGCCAGCGGCGACGATCTCGGTACGCAGGGCCCGCGCGACCCCGGGATAGTCGATGATGGCGGTGGTGGGTGAGTGCAGGGCGGCGACCCCGCGGGCGTGGGGTTCGACGGACCGCAGCTCGTCGGCGTCGAGCATCCGGGTCCGCGGTACGCCGTTCGCCGCCGCCCGCTTCTCGATCTTGGCCAACCGTTCGAGCTCGCTGTTGTCGACGGCGACCACGATCTTGCCGCACTCGTCGTACCGGATGCGGTGCGTGGCGCAGAACTCCCGCAGCAGCCCGACCCCACGGCGGCACAGGGTCGCTTTGAGCGAGCCTGGGACGTAGTAGAGACCGGCGTGGACGACGCCGCTGTTGCGGCCGGTCTGATGCCGGGCGATGTCCTGTTCCTTCTCGAACACCGTCACGGCCGATCCCGGTTCGACCTGCCCGAGCCGACGGGCGACCGCCAGCCCGAGAATTCCACCGCCGATCACCGCGATGCGACCTGCCACGCCCGTCCCCTGTCCGTCCGTCGAAAGCGTGAATCCCGATCACGCCGATCGTACGAATCCAGTATCGGCGTGCACGGTATGTTACGAGCCGGTAGTCAGCCCGGTAGCCAGCCGGGTGTCCTGCGGGCTCAGCCGAAGAAGTGGCCGGGCGGGTGGGCCCGGTCGGTGCGCGAGCGCGGTGTGCCGCGCAGCGCGTCGGTGAGCGTCCGCGCGGTGTTGACCAGGGGGACGTGGCTGAACGCCTGCGGGAAATTACCCGTCATCCGGCCCAGCCTGGGGTCGTACTCCTCCGCGAGGAGCCCGACGTCGTTACGCAACGACAGTAGGCGTTCGAACAGCTCCTGAGCCTCGTGGACCCGCCCGGACAGGGCGTAGTTGTCGGCCAACCAGAAGGTGCAGGCCAGGAAGGCGCCCTCGCCCGCGGGCAGTCCGTCGACCGCGCCGTCCTCGGCCGTCGGATATCGCAGGACGAACCCGTCCTCCATCAGCTCCCGCTCGATGGCGGCGACTGTTCCCACGGCGCGGGGGTCGGTGGCGGGCAGGAACCCCACCAGCGGCATGTACAGCAGCGCCGCGTCGAGTTCCTTGGAGCCGTAGAACTGGGTGAAGGTGTTGCGTTCGGAGTCGAACCCGCGGGTGCAGACCTCCGTGTGGATCTCGTCCCGCAGCGCCGACCAGCGGTCGACGGGGCCCGGTAGCCGGGACTCGACGATCCCGCGTACCGCCCGGTCGGCCGCGACCCAGGCCATCACCTTCGAGTGGACGAAGTGGCGGCGGGGGCCGCGTACCTCCCAGATGCCCTCGTCGGTCTTCCGCCAGCCGGTCTCGAGGAAGTCCATCAGCTTGGTCTGCAGCGGCCAGGAGTCGTCCGCATGGCTCTCGGTGATGGTCTGCCCGCCGGGGAGCGCCAGCCCGGGCACGGGCTGGCGACGGTTGGCGACCGCGACCCGCGCGACATGCAGGGCGTCGAGGACCTCGCCGTAGACGTCGAGCTGGAACTGGTCGACGGCGGCGTTGCCGACCCGCACCGGGGCGGAGTTCTCGTACCCCGGTAGCCACGGGATCTCGTATTCGGGCAGCCGGCGTTCCCCGGCCACGCCGTACATGATCTGTACCCGGGAGGGGTCACCGGCGACCGCGCGCAGCAGCCACTCCCGCCAGGCGGTCGCCTCGCTGGTGAACCCGGCGTCGAGCAGGGCGAGCAGCGTGATTGTCGCGTCCCGCAGCCAGCAGTACCGGTAGTCCCAGTTGCGCACGCCGCCGATGTGCTCCGGCAGCGAGGTCGTGACGGCGGCGACGATCCCTCCGGTCGGGGCGTAGGTGAGCGCCTTGAGGGTGATCAGCGACCGGCGGACGGCCGGCTGCCACTGGCCGTCGTAGGTGCAGCCCGCCATCCAGTCCGACCACCACGCCTCGGTGAGGGTGATCATGCGCCGGACGTCGTGGGACGGCGGGGGAGTCTGATGGGAGGGGGTCCAGGTCAGCGAGAACGGTACCGACTGGCCGGCGGCGACGTGGAAGTCGGCGTAGGTGGCCATGTCGTGCCCCTCCATCGGGGCGGTTGTCCGCAGGGTGACCGCATCCGGCCCGGCCACCGCCGACATGGTGTGCTCGTCCACCCGGCGGACCCACGGCACGATGGAGCCGTAGTCGAAGCGGAACCGGGTCTCCGATCGGAGGTGGACCGCACCCTCGAGGCATTCGACCAGGCGGAGCACGGTGTGCGTGCCGGCGCGGGGGAACATCGCGTCGACGATGCGCACGGTGCCGGACGCGGTCGTCATGTCCGTCTCCAGCACCAGCGTGTCGCCGCGGTAGCGCCGGCTGATGCCCAGGACTGGCTCGACGGGCGCGATCTTCCAGTGGCCGGCCTCGGAGTCGCCGAGCAGGGCGGCGAAGCACGACGGCGAGTCGAATCGGGGCAGGCACAACCAGTCGATCGACCCAGTGCGCGACACGAGCGCCGCGGAGTGGGTGTCGCCGATCAGCGCGTAGTCCTCGATCAGGGATGGCACGACCTGTTCCTCGCTCCCATGGTCCACTGGTTGTGATCATCTTTGGATCGATGATCGTCGGATAATTGATGATCATCGGGGTCGATGTCATCGGGGTCGCCCGTCGTTGGGCGCGATCGCGGGCACAGCGCCGCCGGTCGACGGTGAACCGGTACGAGCACGCCGCGCAGCGGTGGGCCGGCGGTTACCCGTGGCGGAGGTCGCTAAGCCTCATGAGGGCGTTTACCTTACGGACCCGCTCGGCGGACTACGTTGGGGGTCCGGTCATGGCGGTGCTCCAGCCGTCGTCCGGACCAGATTTCCTTCCCCGATGTGACAGGACTCACCACGTGGCCCCATCGTCGTCACCTGCTGTCACCCGTGCCGCTCGCTACCTGGCCGACCCTCGGCGCCGGACGATGGTCGTCGTGGCGGTACTCGCCACCATCGGCCTGATCGTCTTCGGGATCTACGCGACGTTGGACGGGCCGCCGCCGCAACAGGAGGCCGTCGTGTACTTCGCCCCGGGAGCCACCGAGGCGCAGAAGGACGCGGTGCGCGCCGCGTGCCCTTCGGTGGGCAGGGCCATCCAGCTGCCGAAGGACCGCAACCAGCTGGCCACCAGCCGGATCTATCCGCTGCGGTACGACGTTGCGAAGGCGTCGACCGTCGACCGCGCGGCCCTGTACAAGTGCGTGTACGCCCAGCCGCACGTACTCGGGATCAGTCAGGTCACCCAGGGCCAGTAGACCTTCGCCCATCAGGATCGACTTTTCTCCGGCTCCCGTTGGGCGAGGAGTTCGGCGGGCGTGGGCCGGCCGGCATCGCGGGCCTCCTTCGCCTGCCAGAGACTCACGATCATGGTGGTCAGGATGACGAGCCCACTGAGGATCAGGCTTCCGCCGGACCACCCGGAGGACGCGGGAAGGGTGTCGACCACGATCCACGCGATTCCCGCGGCGATCATCCCCAGCGCGAACAGAATCGTGAACGCCGACGAGAACCGGTTCGCGGCCGCCTGATCGGCGAGGTCGGCGGCCTTGCGCCGGGCCTGCTCGAAACGGCCGCGCGCCCACTCGTACTCCAGGCTCAGGATGAAGAACCCGAGCGCCACGACGAGGAATCCCGGGCCCGGCAGCGCCAACATCGCGATCCCGAGGCCGAGGACGCCGAGACCCAGCACGGTCAGGGCGATCCGGCGGAACAGGCGGGCGCTTCGGATCAGCACGTCGGGTAACCCTCCTGAGCGGATCGTGGACGGGGCGGGAGTGTCCTCTGGGACGGTGCTCTACTGCGACGTTCTTCCGTCATAACGGATCACGCAAGAACATCGTGGCGGGGATCTCCTCGACCTCCTCGACCGATACGTGTCGTGATGCCGACATGCCAACATGCCGACGGGGCGCGGGGATTCGCGGCTCCGCGGGGGTAGGGC
>NZ_CDXDOR010000242.1:0-4834 GCF_978021225.1 Frankia sp. CeTa3Moorea
CCAGGGAAATCAGCTCCCGCTCCTCGATGGTCAACTGCTCCCGCCGGCCCATCCACCATCCAGTCCCTCGACGCCAACACGATCATCCTATCGAGGCGTCGCTACAACCGTTTGACCCCGCCCGGCTACAACTTCCTCGGGTTCCTCTGCCTGGCTGCCGCGATCACCTGCTGGAAGAAGCTCCCACGCTCGACGTGAGACACGCTCTAACCCGCCGGACGCGCCCTCGGACCTCCTCGCCCTCGCCCTCGTCGCGCTCAGCGGTGACGCCGCTCGTATTCCTCCCGTGCCTCCACGAGCTCCGGCAGGTGCGCCTCCGTCCAGCCGCACCAGGCGCGCAGGGGCTCCAGCAGGGTGCGACCCAGTTCGGTCAGCTCGTACTCGACGCGAGGTGGCACCCCGGGATAGGCCGTCCGCAGAACCATCCCGTCCCGTTCCATGGATCGCAACGACTCGGCGAGCACCTTCGGGGTCACACTCACCAGCACGCTCTGCAGCTCGGTGAACCGCCGACGGCCGTCCTTCAGGCACATGAGGATCTTTGGTGCCCACTTGTTGCTCATCCGCATCGGCAACGTGACCGGGCTACAGTCCGAGAACATGCCCGGATCGAGGGGCTCGACGACATCGCACATGGTTCAAGAGTACCGCGCTATCTTTGCAGTAACTGAGGCATCGACTGCTAGCCTTCGGCGCGGCTGGAGAGCATACGCCACTTCCTGGAAGTGAAAGGTGCGCGATGAGCAGTATTGTCGTTTTCGGAGCCGGGGGAAATGCAGGGCGACGGGTCGTCGCCGAAGCCGTTTCACGCGGTCATTCGGTTACCGCGGTCGTGCGTGACCCGAAGAAGTATGAAGATCTCGCCACGATCGCGACGAAGGTCGTCCAGGGTGATGTGACCGACAGCGACAGCGTCGCCTCGGTGTCCGCCGGGCACGATGCCGTGATCTCCACGGTGTTCCGGGCCGATGTTCCGGCCGACGAGTTCTACGGCGACGCCGCGCGCGCCCTGGTGGCGGGCCTGGCCAAGGTCGGAGTGGCCAGGCTGGTGGCGGTCGGCGTCGGCAGCACCCTGGAGGTGTCGCCGGGCGTCGCTGTGCACGACACGCCCGGCTTCCCGGAGGCCGGCCGGAACTTCTCGGTCGGCCACGCCGTCGAGCTTGGGATCTTCCAGGAGAGTGACAGCCGGTTCGACTGGGTGATTCTCACCCCGCCACCGGCCGTCCTCGACGCCGGGGCGGAGCGTACCGGCAAGTACCGCATCGGCGGCATCCAGGTACTTCCCGCCGAAGAGGGCACGCCGGCTTTCTCCTACGCGGATCTGGCGGTCGCCCTGGTCGATGAGGTCGAGAGCCCCCGCTACCATCGCGAGCTGGTCGCTGTCGGCTGAACCAGGCGCGTGAGCGGCGGTCGCCACCGGAACGGGGCGACCGCCGCTCACGCACTGCTCCGTTGCCGGCGGCTTCCTGATGGTGCGGTCCGATGTTCCTGGTAGTGCGGTCCGAACTGTTCCCGGCCGAGCCCGGATCAGGCGGGTGTCTCGGCGACTTCCTCCTTTGGTCGCAGATCGACCCGGATGGCCACCGCGGCGATGACAGCGCCCACTCCCGCCACGGCGGCGCTCACCACCGACGACGCGGCGAAGCCGTGGACCGCGGCATGCAGCCCGGAACGCACACCGCTGTGGCTCGTCAGGTAGGACGACGCGACGCCGATAGAGATGGTGTTGAGGAGCGCGGCGCCGATGGAGGCGCCCGCCTGCTGCGCGGTGTTGACGACGGCGGACACGATGCTCTGGTCCCGGGTCTCGTTCACGGCCACCACCGCCGAGATGGCCGGGACAGTGACGGTGCCGACGCCGACACCGAAGAGCACCAGGGAGGGCAGCAGATCCACATAGGACGAGTCGGGGCTGAGCTGGGCCAGCCAAAGCAGGGCGATCGCGAAGATGGTCAGCCCGCCGCAGATCGCGAGCCCGGGTCGCACCCGGGTGACCAGCCGGCGTGAGACCTGGGTGGTGTAGAGGACCGCCGTCCCGACGTAACTGATGAAGGCGAGCCCGGCCCGGAGCGGCGAATAGTGCATGACGACCTGGAACTGGTAGGTCATGCCCAGGAGCATTCCGTAGGTGCAGAAGGCAGAGATCATGAAGGCGAGGAAAGAGAACCCGCTGCTGGGCTTCGTCAGGACGCGCAGGGGCAGCAGCGGCGTACGCGATCTCGTCTGAATGACGAGGAACGCTCCCAGGAGAACGACGCCGGCGGCGAGGGACCCGATGATGGTCGGCGAGCTCCAGCCGCGGCTGCCGGCCTCCCCGAGACCGTAGACGAGCGCGACCATTCCCGCCACGGCGGTGACCGCCCCCGGTACGTCGAGCCGCTCGCCTGGTTGGGGCGGGGTCGCCGGCACCACGCGCATGCCGCCGAGCAGCACGGCTATGGCGACCGGCACGTTGACGTAGAGGCACCACCGCCACCCCAGATAGGTCGTGAGAATTCCCCCGAGGACCAGCCCGAGCGCGGCCCCGGTCATCATGGTCGCCGTGTAGATACTCAGCGCCTTCGTCCGCTCACGCGTGTCCTGGAAGGTGACCGCCACCAACGACAGCGTGGAGGGGGCGATCAGGGCCGCGAAGGTGCCCTGCAGGGCACGGGCGAGGATGAGCATCTCGGCGTTCGCCGCCGCTCCGCCCAGCGCGGACGAGAGCGCGAAGCCGAGCACGCCGATCAGCATCGCCCGCTTGCGGCCGATGAGATCCCCGATCCGACCGCCCAGCAGGAGCAGGCTTCCGAAAGCCAGGGTGTAGGCGGTGAGGACCCACTGCCGCCCAGCGTTGCTCAGATCGACCGACTGCTGCGCCGACGGCATCGCGACCGACACGATCGTCGAGTCCAGCGTGATCATTAGTTGGGCCGCCGAGATCAGGGCGAGCGCGAGCATCCGGCCCGCCCGCGGCATTTCGGTGACAGCCGTGGGCGCAACGGCCTCTTGAGTATCCGTCATGCTCGCTTTCCTTGGAGTTCAGAAGGCGTGACGCGACCCCGCGTCGCGACGCGGGGTCGCGTCACGCCGGACGTCCTCACGACACCGCGGGTGTGGGAACCAGACTCCGCCAGGGCGCGCGCGGCGTCCGCTCAGTGCGACACTCCGACGAGCTCCCGGTGGTGGCGGGGGGCCAGCGCCTCGTCGACCAGGGCCACCGCGAGATCGGTGAAGGTGAACAACGGGCCCTTCGCGTTGTACGGGAAATCGAAGCGCGGACCGTCACCATTGTCGTAGGGCAGCAGCCGCGTTCCGGTGAACTGGTAGCGGCCGGTCCTCGGAGTCTCGTTGTCGAGCGGGCTAGGGGGTGCTACGACGACCACCCAGTCGAGGTCGCCACCGGACTCGCGCAGAATGTTCAGCTCCAGCGCCCGCCCGTCGTTGAACGGGAGATAGTCCGGTGGGAACTCGGGCTGATCCATGAACCGAACTCCGGGTGAACTTTCCAGCAGGGTTCCGATACCGAGCACAACCAGCCGGGGCACTCCAGCCTGCCCCAGGTCTTCGATGAGCGCGCGGGCGATCGCACTGTAGTACTCATCGGCCGGAACGTCGCTCCGATAGAGCGTGGCTACCGCTGCCCGGTGCCCTTCGGCCACTGCCGCGACGCTTTTCGGATCGGTCACGTCCCCGACGACGATCCGCACGTTCTCGCTGGCCAGATCCGCGTGCCGAACTGGATCCCGGACGACGGCGGTGACATTCTCACCGCGACTCACGGCCTCTGCCACCACACGTCGGCCGGCGCGCCCGCCCGCACCGAAAACAACAATATCGCTCATGAGTAAACCTCCGCTGACGGTATGAATCGACGGTATAAAGCGGCGACTCCGGCCCACGGCGGATGCTAACAGCGTGCGAGCTGGTTACTTCAACGATAGTGAGCGGTGAACACGGCCGCATCGCCGTGCGTTCTGGATCGCTGGATCCGCGGGCGTGTCGCTCCCGGGTCGGGCGCCGGCGGCCCGTCAAGCTGGAAGGGATCAACCCACGACTTGGCGTCGCCCCGAGGTCGCGGCGAGTTCGATCGTGTCCAGCAACTGATGGACCCGCAGCCCGCTCGCGAAGTCGGGCTCGACCGGGCCGCCGGAGCGAATGGCCTCGGCGAGGTCGCCGTAGACCTGGCGTACGTTGCGGACCGCCACCGGTTCGTCCGGCGGGGCGTGCAGGTACCTCGACGGGAGCGGGATCGGCCGCAGCCGGGCCTGTGACTGGCTCCCATAGAGGGTGAGATCAGGCCCGACGAGCGAGTCGTCCGCAGCCACCATGAGCAGCCGCCCGGCGGTGCCGTGAACCTCGAAGCGGTACCCCGAGCCCGCCGGGCTTCCGGTGGTGATGTGCACCGAGGCCGCGGCGCCCGAGGTCAGGCTGCCGGTGACCACGATCTGGTCCGGTGTCGAGAGGGGAAGACGCTCACCGGTCTCGGCGATGACCGCGACGGGCAGCCGGGCCGCGAGAGTGGCGGAAAGCTCCGCGAAACCACCGACGACCTGAGGGAACAGGTCCAGCGCGTGGCCGCCGACGACGACAAGGCGGCTGAGGTTGGGTGTTCCGATCATCGGTGCGTGGCTTTTCGGCCAGGTCGGCGGGGTGGACAGCGAGTACGTGAGGGAGGCCGACAGAATGTCGCCGGCCCAGCCCTCCGCGATGAGATCGCGAAGGTGCCGGATCGCTGGATGGTGCCGAGTCTGCAACCCGACGGCGTGCCGGACACCGGCCGCCGTGGCGTTTGTGAGGAAACGGCCGGCATCGGCGCTGCCCGCCGCCAGCGGCCATTCGCAGTAAACGTGTT
>NZ_CDXDOR010000243.1:0-4801 GCF_978021225.1 Frankia sp. CeTa3Moorea
ACCCCCGCCGCAGCCCCCGTAGCCGTCACGCACCGCAGCAAACCATCCCGACAAGCCGGAGATCACCCAACACGGCCAGCGAACCACACACAGCCAACACCGATGAGACCCCGGCACCGATCAACCACAAGACTTCCGACTACTTACGAACTGCCAGCTCGGCCAGCATTTTCGCTTGCGGATATGCAAGCGAGACGCTTGCTGCGCTGGTTTAGGACGCTCCCTCCCGCGACGAAGGAACGATTCATGCGGGAGCAGTACGTGTTCTGGGGTATGTACCGCCACTGCATTCCGATCGAGAACGCCGTCAAGCTGTGGGAGTTCATCGAGACCGGGCAGCTCGACCTTCGCACTGGCGTGCTGGACGTGAGCCGATCAGGCTACGGCTTCGCGGTCACGCGTGCCCTGTCGGGGGCCGGAGCCGGATCGACCATTTCGACCACATCGTCGATGCGACCGGAACCGGATTTGACGTCACCAAGGCGCATTCGCCCCTGCTTCGGGACCTGCTCCGATCGGGCAGCGCGGCGGCACACCCGCCGGGCTGCTGGATCGAACTCCCGGCCGCGCCAGGGCGGTGGAACCCACCGTCAGGTAGCGGAGAAGCCTCCGTCCACGAACAGCGTCTGGCCGGTAAGGTAGACGGCGGCGGGGCCGGCCAGGAACACAGCGGCGCCCACCAGGTCCGACAACTCGCCGTTTCGCCCCAGCATTGTTCGATTGGCCATTGCCGTCGCCCGCTCCGGATCGTTGAAGACGGTCTTGGTAAGCGGTGTCCGGACGAATCCCGGCGCGATCGCGTTGCAGCACACACCGCGTTTCGACCAAGCCTCGGCCTGAGACCTAGTCAGTGCCGCGACACCGGCTTTGGACACCCCGTACGCGCCGCTGTTGCCGAACGCGCGGATCGACTGCTGCGACGCCAGATTAATGATCCTTCCCCAGCCGCGCTCCGCCATTCCTGGGCCGTACCGACGGCCCAGGAGGAAGGGCGCGTCGAGATTCACCGCCATCGTCAGGTCCCACTCCTCGTCGGTCAGACCGCCGAAGGGCGGTCTGATGTTCACGCCTGCCGAGGTGACGAGGATGTCGGGCTCCCCGAACGGTTCGGCCGCCTGATCGGCCGCCTGATCGGCCGCCTTGCTCAGCTCGGCGCGATCGGCCAGATCGCACCGGATGCCTGCGGCGGCGGCGCCAGCATCGCGGAGTTCCTCCACTACGGACTCCAGGGCGTCGGCACGGCGGCCGAGCGCGACCACCCGCGCGCCGGCACGGCCAAGCGCGAGGGCAATGCCGCGGCCGATACCGGAGGTCGCTCCGGTCACCACCGCGGTGCGCTCCCGCAGCGAGAAGAGCTCGACCAGGAAATCCGCCACCAGTGCTCCCTTCACGCAGCTCCGCGCTCGAGCGCAGAGGCCGTGCCGCGACGCAGATAAGCTATCGGAGCCGACCGGGACGACACGCGGCGCGCGCACGTACCGACCCGCGCGGACGCCTGGGCCACAGCGCTCCGGTCCAGGCGCGGGCGGGCGTTTTCAGCACAGATAGTCCGGTTCCTCGCGGCGCAACGTCCGCTCGATGTAGTAGTCGAAGTAACGCCGCGCGACGACGGGAAGTTCCGAGAACCAGGGAGGTCGCCGTTACCTCGGACCAGTGCCAGCCGCAGGGGTTCACCAGGAAGAGTTTGTCCTCAACTTCACTGTCCTCAGCCGTGACGGCCATCGAGAAGTGATTGTCCACTCCTTCCTGTAGTCCCCCGGGCCACCCGGCCGCCAAGGCGGACCACAGCAACCGCAGAACCTCGGCCGGGGACCCCGCCGTAGGTAGTCCCAGTGCCGCCGCGAGTTCGACCAGCCCGTTGGTCGCCAGCGTGGGGTTCTCCGCGTTGAGCCACCACACGATCTGGTATCCGGCGGCGCGTCTGTGAGCGTACTCGACTGCGAGCTGGGTCTTGCCCACACCTCCCATTCCTCGCAGCGGCACAACAGCGATTGCCTCCGCGTCGGGTTGACGCAGGCGGCCGTCCAACGCCCGGAGAAGGTCGTCGCGGCCGGTGAAGAACGGGTTTCGGGCCGGGACGTTCCAGATCCGCGGCAGCCGCCGGGGGAACTCCGCTCGGCCCGGAAAGGTGACCGGTGAACCGGACCCACGTAAGCCCGCCGACACTCCGTCGAGAAGCCGGCGGCGAGCGTCGTCCTCTTCCAACCCGAGCAGCTCGATCCGGCCCGAGCAGCTCGATCCGGGTCGGCGGCGCGTACAGCTCAGGGATCGAGCAGTCAGCCACGACCACCGGAACGACGCGGCCCGGATGGTCGCTCGCGAACGCCGCGGTGTGCTCGGCTTGGGAAAGGCGCTGGGCGAAGTAGGCGTCGGTGTAGACGGCCACTACCCGCTCGGCCCGTTCCAGAGCGTGCCGTATGGCGTGCACGAGGTTGGTGCCCGCAACCCAGTCCCACACGTCAAGCTCCACCGCGTACCCGGCCTCGACCAACTCCTGGGCAATCCATTCAGCCCATGCCAGGTCGCTGTCGGCGTGGGAGACGAAGAAATCTCGCCGATCCACCTCACCCCCATGCCTGCCAGGTCCAAGACAGCACGTTCCCGCGGTCGAGCATCCCCTTGCCGGACGCTTCCGGCCACGAAGCGCGCAGGAACATCATGGCGTACGCCGCGAGCGGCTCAAGCCACAAGGCCGCGGCGCCGGCTGGAGACCGTGCCGTCCCAGCCGGGAGCGGTCGCTGACCCGCCCAGGTCCACGTTCCAGTCGAGCAGGCTCGCACCGAGCTCGGTGAGGTCGACGGTCTGGTCGGGCTCGGCCCCGGTGAAGCTCACCAGCGACGCGGACCGCGGCGAAGAGGGTCCGAGAGCGCGGTTTGGGGTCGCCGCCGATGACGGTGACGGTCAAGCGGGCTCCGTTCAGCCAGCGGTGACGAGAAAAGCATGCCGGTCGGGTCCAGTACGGCCCGGCGCCGCCACTGGCGGGACGGATATGGCCGCCGACCCAACCTATCCCGCGGCCTGGCTCATGCGGCGGGTGAGTTCGTCGGCGTCGATGGGGCTGCCCGCCTGCCGACGCCCGGCGGTGGGCCGAGGCCGAACTCCTCACGACGACCTCGGACCACTGCGGGTCGTCCGTGCGGGTGGCTCCCGACCCTGCCTGGCGACACGCCGGTCGTCGGCCGACTTTCCGGCGACTTTCCGGGGCCCTGACCTGGCGGTGCACCCCGGAAGTCGACACAGCAACAACGGATATCCTCGACGTAGCCCGTTCATACTAGTTTGATCTGACTATCCAGATGGTCGCCAGACCTACCGGCAATCATGATCATCTGGATCCTCGCGCCGAGGGTGGGCGACGCGCGGGGCGCTCTGGCCGGGGGTCGGCGTGTAGGGCACCCGGGGCTGGACGGCGTAGGTCAGTACCGCTGTGAGCGCCGGAAGCCAGCCGAGGTAGTACGCGCTCACGGCCACCAGCGCCATGGCCGGGAGCGGGACCAGCAACATGCTCGTACGGGTTGGGGGCATGACGTACGTCCTTTGTTATCGGGTGTATGGCTAGTTAATTTTGGGGATGTTTTATCGTCTGCCCTGATCCCCCGACAAGTGCCGTAACTTCGCATGTCAATAGAGACATTCGGGAGTACACAGCAATGTGCGTCGCAACCCCGCACCACCACCGGCGACGGTCTTTCTCCAGATGGTGTCGCAACCGTCCACCGGTACTGTCGCTACCCGGTGGAGGTAGCGACAGTGAGCGCTGGATCGCCTGCCCACCAGGGAAAATAGGGCTGCGGTGACCGGGAACCCGAAGGATCAGGGCGGTCGCTGGCCGGTCATCGACAACGGAGTCTCCCGCGACCACCGGTGTCTTCTGCTGTTCTTCCACCTCCTGCACGCCCTCTACCAGGTGCCGTGGAAGTCCTGCTGTTCGCTGCCGGTGGGCGACCCCGGTCACGACGCCGAGAAAAAGAAGATCGAGCGGCGGTTCACAGGGAAAACGAAACTCGACTGGGACCAGATCGTCTGCTATCTGAACAAGCTTCCGGAGCCCGACCGGGAATCCGCGACGCTTACGGCTTTCTGCCTGTTCAAGCGGTGGTGCGAAGGGTCACGGGCCGGGCGGACCACGCTGGCGAAGGAGGAGGCGAGCCGCGCGTTGGAGGCCGCCGAGGCCGCGACCGCGGACCGGGACTGGCCCGCGGTCGCCTGGCTGTTGGCGATCCCCGTCGCCGGCATGCCGGTGACCACCACCTCGCCGATCGCGATGGTGCCGGCAGCCGCGGCCGACCCGCTGGTTGCGACAGCCGAGGTTTCGGTGGCCCCCACACGGGCCACACGAGCGGCCCACGTTCCCCGAGCGGACCTGGAGGAGGTGGAACGCCAGCTCGCCGCCGCCCTGGAGCGGGCCCGACAGGACGGCGAGCGGGCCGAGGCGGCGGACCAGCGGCTGGAGGAAGCCGACCGGGTACGCGGCGACCTACGCGCCCGCCTGATCGAGCTCGGCGCCCGGTGTCAGCAGGCCGAAGAGGACCGCGACGCCGCGCTGGCCACCGCCGCCGCCGCGCTCGCCAGCGCCGACGCAGCCGACGCCGACGCGACCGAGGCTCGCGCTCTCGCCGCGGCGGCCAGCGTCGCCCAAGCCGAGGAGCGTGAACGGGAGGCCGAGGCTCGCTGGGTCGAGACGGCAACGCTCCTCACGGTTACCGAGGATCGGGCGGTCGAAGCCGAGCGGCTGGTCGAGCATCTGCGCCGGCGGGAAGCCCACCTCACCGCCCGCGTCGCCCTCCTCGAGGAACAGGCC
>NZ_CDXDOR010000244.1:0-4738 GCF_978021225.1 Frankia sp. CeTa3Moorea
GAGGGCGGGCATCCCGCCGATGCGGCTGCGGGCGACTGCCCGTCCGGAGAGACACCGGTGGTGCCTCTGGTCATGACCGCTCGCGGCGCCGCCGCGCTGGCGGGCCAGGCCGGACGGCTCGCAGGTTTCCTGCGCCAGCACGACACCACGCTGCAGGATCTCGCCGGCGCCCTTGTGAACCGGCGGGTACGGATGCCCGACCGGGCCGTCCTCCTGGCCACGTCCACCGCCGAGGCCCTGACGGGTCTGGACGTCCTCGCCCGGGCCGAACCGGCCCCGAACATCGTCACCGGCCCGGGCGGTCGGCCCGGCAAGGTGGTGTTCGTCTTCCCCGGCCAGGGTTCCCAGCGGCCGGGCATGGGCCGCGAGCTCCATCGCCGCTTCCAGGTCTTCGCCGACGCGTTCGACGAGACCTGCGCCCTGCTCGACGAACGGCTCGGCGCCGCCGCCGGACCCGGCATCCGCGCCGTACTCCTCGCTGACGACGGTGCGGACGGCGCGGACGGCACCGACCGCCTGGACCGGACGGTGTTCACCCAGACCGGCCTGTTCGCCGTCGAGGTCGCGCTGGCCCGGCTGGTCGAGTCCTGGGGCATCCGGGCCGACCTCATGATCGGGCACTCGATCGGCGAGATCACGGCCGCCCACCTGGCCGGTGTGCTGTCGCTGCCGGACGCCGCCGCGGTCGTGGCCGCCCGCGGGCGGCTGATGGAGGCGCTGCCGGAAGGCGGTGCGATGGTCGCGGTCGGCGCGCCCGAGGACGCCGTGCGCGAGTTCCTCGGCGCCGGCGTCGACCTCGCCGCGGTCAACGGGCCGGACGCCGTCGTCCTGTCCGGTGACGAGGTGCCCGTGCTGGCCGCCGCCGCCCGGATGCGCGAGCGCGGTGCCCGGACCCGGCGGCTGACGGTGTCGCACGCGTTCCACTCCGCCCGTATGGAGCCCGTGCTGGCCGAGTTCAGGACCGTCCTGGAACAGGTGCGGTGGCACCAGCCGTCCGTGCCGGTCGTCTCCAACCTGACTGGTGAGATCGCCGGCGACGAGCTCGCCACGCCCGGCTACTGGGCCGACCACGTGCGGCGGACCGTCCGGTTCGCGGACGGCGTGCAGGCGGCGATCGCCGCAGGCGGGGGAGTGTTCCTCGAGGTGGGGCCGGGCGCCGCGCTGTCCGGTCTGCCGGCCGCGGCCGGCCGGCCCGGCGTGCCGATGATGCGCGACGGCCGGCCGGAGGTCCCGACGGCGCTCGCCGCCGCCGCCGAGCTGTTCACCCGAGGCGTCGAGGTCGACTGGACAGCGATGCTGCCGGACGGCGGCGACGGCGCGGGCGTCGAGCTGCCGACCTACGCCTTCGACCACCAGCACTACTGGCTGCCGGCGGCCGCCCCGGCCGATCCCGCGGCCCTCGGCCAGGCCGGGGCGGACCATCCGCTGCTCGGCGCCGTGGTCAGCCTGCCGCGGGACGGCGGCCTGGCCCTGACCTCCCGGCTGTCGCTGCGCACCCACCCCTGGCTGGCCGACCACTCCATCGGCGGTGTCGTCCTGGTGGCGGGCACCGGCCTGGTCGAGCTGGCCGTCCGGGCCGGCGACGAGGCCGGGTGCGGTGTACTGCGCGAGCTTGTGATCGAAAGCCCCCTCGTCGTGCCTCGGCAGGGCAGCGTCCGGGTGCATGTCGTCCTCGGGGGGCCGGGGGAGAGCCACGGCACTTCCGCCACCCGCACGGTCGAGATCTGGTCCGCGCCGGACGAGGCCACCGAGTGGACCCGCCACGCGAGCGGCACGCTGGCCGTGCCCGAAACGACCGACGGGACCGGCCCCACTTCCGACCGCACCCCCGAGCCCGACCTCGCGGCCTGGCCGCCGGCGGGCGCCCGGCCCGTCGACCTCACCGGCGGCTACGAGCTGCTCGCCCGGGCCGGGTACGAGTACGGGCCGGCGTTCCGATGCGTCCGCTCGGCCTGGCGGCGCGGTTCCGACGTCTTCGCCGAGGTCGCCGTGGCGCCCGAGCACCGGGCTGTCGCGGCCGCCTCCGGCATCCACCCTGGTCTGCTCGACGCGGCCCTGCACTCCGCCGTCCTCGCCGCCGTCGCCGACAGTCCGGCAGCGGGCGACCCGGCCACCGGCGGACCGGAGGAGGCGGTGGTCCGGCTGCCGTTCGCCTGGAGCGGCCTGCGCCTGCATGCCGCGGGCGCGACGTCGCTGCGGGTCCGGGTCCGCCGGCCCGGCCCCGACACCCTCGTCCTGGACGCGGCCGACGACACCGGTGCGCCCGTCGTCACGGTCGACTCGCTCGTATCCCGCGCCGTCACCAGCGCCCAGCTCACCGCCGCCAGCGCGCGCGGCGCGACCGGGCCGGACTCGCTTTACGAGATCGAGTGGCGCCCGGTGGCGCACCCGGCCGGCCCGCCGGCCGACGCCGGCGAGCGCCCCGGACGGACCGTGGTCGAGGTCTCCGGCGACGATCCGCTCGCCGAGACCACCCGGGTGCTGGCCGTCCTGCAGGACTGGCTCGCGGTCGACACCGCTGCGACGCCGGGCTCCGGGCCACTCGTCGTCGTGACCCGCGGAGCCGTGGCCGCCGGACCCGAACCGGTCGTCGATCCCGGGCACGGCCCGGCGGGAGGCGCCGTCTGGGGCCTGGTCCGGGCGGCCCAGGCCGAGAACCCAGGCCGGTTCGTCCTCGTCGACCTCGGTCCCGACGGCTCGTTGCCGGACCGGCTGCCGGACGGCGAGCCGCAGCTCGCCGTCCGCGGCTCCACCTTCCTGGCCCCTCGGATGACCCGCGCGTCCCGTGCATCGGCTCCTTACCCCGAGCTGAGCGCCGCATCGGACGCGACGCCGGTCCAGGGCCCGGCGTCGCCGTTCGACCCCGCCGGCACCGTGCTGATCACTGGCGGCACCGGTTCGCTCGGCAGCCTGCTGGCGGCGCACCTGGTGACCGCCCACGGCGTCCGGCACCTCACCCTCGCCGGCCGCCGCGGCCCGGCCGCCGAGGGCGCCATCGAGCTGGCCGAGCGGCTGAGCGACCTGGGTGCGCAGAGCGTCGAGCTCGTCGCCGTCGACGTCTCGGACGCCGACGCCGTCACCGCCCTCGTCGGCCGGCTGGCCGCCGAGCGCCGGCTGAGCGGGGTGATCCACGCCGCCGGCGTGTTCGACGCGGGGATCGTGACCCGGACCGACCCGGACCGGCTGGCCGAGGTCTTCGCGGCCAAGGTTGTCTCGGCACAGAACCTCGACCGTGCCACCCGCGACCTCGACGTGGACGTCTTCGCGATGTTCTCCTCCGTCTCCGGCACCTTCCTCGGCGCCGGAACCGGTGGATACGGGGCGGCGAACGCCTACCTCGACACGCTCATGGCCGCCCGCCGGGCCCAGGGCCGGCCGGGCATCTCGCTGGCCTGGGGACCGTGGCGGCAGGACGACGGCATGGGCGCCGGCGTCGACGACCAGGCCCGCGGCCGGATGCGCCGCCGCGGCGGGGTCGTGCCCCTGGCTCCGGCCGAGGGCCTGGCCCTGTTCGACGCCGCGCTCGCCGGCGGGAGCGCGCTGGTGATACCGGTCCGGCTCGACCTCGCCGCGCTTCGCGAGAGCGGCGCCGTGCCCCCGCTGCTGCGTGACCTGGTGCCCACCGCCCGGCAGCGCGCCCGCGGTGGCGAGGCCGGTGGCGGCGGGCCGGGCGACCTGGCCGGACGGTTGGCCGGCCTCGGCGGGCCCGCCCGGGAGAGCCTGCTGCTCGACGTGGTCCGCACCCACGTGGCCGCCGTGCTGGGCCACGCCGGCGTCGGCCAGGTACAGCCCGACACCGCGTTCCGGGACGCCGGTTTCGACTCGCTGACCGCGGTCGAGCTGCGCAACCGGCTGCGTGAAGCGAGCGGCGTCGCCCTGCCCGCGACCGTCGTCTTCGACCACCCCTCGCCGCGCGCGCTGGGCCGGTTCCTGCTCGGCGAGCTCGACGGCTCGGGCCTGCCGGAAGCCGTCGAGCCGCTCCGGACGGCCGACGCGGGGGAGCCCGTGGCGGTCGTCGGCATGGCCTGCCGGCTGCCTGGCGGAGTCCGGACGCCGGACGACCTCTGGCGCCTGGTGCGGGACGGCCGGGACGGTGTCACCGGCTTCCCCGACGACCGCGGCTGGGACCTGGACGAGGTGTTCGACCCGGATGCCGACCCGGACGCCGATCCCGGCGGCGAGCGCGCGGGCCGCTCGTATGTCGACCGGGGTGGTTTCCTGCATGAGGCGGGCCGGTTCGATCCGGGGTTCTTCGGTATCTCTCCCCGCGAGGCCGTCGCGATGGACCCGCAGCAGCGGTTGCTGTTGGAGACCTCGTGGGAGGCGTTGGAGCGGGCGGGGATCGACCCGGACACGCTGCGCGGCACCGACGTCGGTGTCTTCACCGGCATCATGGGCGTCGACTACTACACCGGCGCCACCGTGCCGGACGAGGTCGGCGGGTTCGCGATGACCGGGGCCGGGGCGAGTGTGGCCTCCGGCCGGGTGTCGTACGTGTTCGGGTTCGAGGGCCCGGCGGTCACGGTGGACACGGCCTGCTCGTCCTCGCTGGTCGCGATCCATCTGGCCGCGCAGGCGCTGCGGCAGGGCGAGTGCTCGCTGGCGCTTGCCGGCGGCGCCACCGTGATGGCCAGCCCCGGCATCTTCATGGAGTTCTCCCGGCAGGGGGCGCTCGCCGCCGACGGCCGGTGCAAGTCGTACGCGGATGCCGCCGACGGCACGGGGTGGGCCGAGGGGG
>NZ_CDXDOR010000245.1:0-4732 GCF_978021225.1 Frankia sp. CeTa3Moorea
CCCGGGTGGTCACCACCGAGGGTGTCGATCTGATCGCGGAGTTCACCGCGGTGCTCGATCGGGCCCGTCCCACGGCCGCGGTCGCGCGGCCGGCGCCGGACCGGGCGGCGGCCCTCGTGGGCCGGGGCGTCGCGGATGGGACGTGACGGCGTCGGGCGCCGACGCCAGGGGGAGCGCGGCGAAGGGCCGTCGCCGCTCCCCGCGGAGCCCGTTTCTGCCCCGGTGGTCCCCGCGGCCCCGGTGGTCCCCGCGGCTCCGGTGGTTAATGTCGCCAACCTGCTGACGATCGTGCGGCTGGTGTTGGTGCCGGTCTTCGTGGTCTTCCTGTTCGCCGGGCCCGACGGGCATACCTGGCGGTACGCCGCCTTCGGCGCCTATGCGGTGGCCGCGGTGACCGACCAGATCGACGGCTCCATCGCCCGCCGCTGGCACCTCGTCACCGACTTCGGCATCCTGGTCGATCCGATCGCCGACAAGGCGCTGACCGGTGCCGCGTTGATCTCGCTGTCCGTGCTCGGCGAGCTGCCCTGGCCGGTCACCGTACTGATCCTCCTGCGGGAGGTCGGCGTCACCCTCCTGCGCTTGTGGGTGATCCGCTTCGGGGTGATCGCGGCGAGCCGTGGGGGCAAGGCCAAGACCCTGCTGCTGAACGTCGCGATCGGTCTCTACGTGCTTCCGCTGGCGGGTGTTGCCGCCACGAGCCGGGCCGTGATCCTCGCGGCTGGCGTGGTGGTCGCCATGGTCACCGGGATCGATTATGTCTGTCGAGCTCTCGCGCTGCGGCGGCGGGCCGCGCGGGACCCCGGCGGTGTCACCCCGCCGACGGGCGCGCCATCCACCGGCCTCTCGCCCGGCACCGGCCCCCCGGTGCGTCACCGGGGGGCCGGGCCGGCCGGGTCCGCCCCGTCAACGGCGGCCGGACCGACTACCAGGAAGACGGAGGGGCGGACCGATGCGCGCTGAGCTGCTGGCGGTGGGGGACGAACTTCTCTACGGCGACATCGTCAACGGCAACGCGGCCTGGTTGGGTCGGCAGCTGGCCGATGTCGGAGTGACCGTCACGACGTCGACGGTCGTCGGTGACGACATCGACATGATCGCCACGGCGATCCGGGTGGCACTGGACCGGGCTGACGTCGTCATCATGACCGGAGGGCTCGGTCCCACCCAGGACGACCTGACCCGCGAGGGCATCGCCGCCGCGGCCGGCGTCGGCCTGCGCCGGGACGACTTCCTGGAGTCGATGCTGCGGCGACGGTTCCGGGACCTGGGCCGCGGTGACGGTGGCCGGCGCGTGCCCCAGATGAACTACCGGCAGGCGGACCTGCCCGAGGGGGCACAACCGCTGCCGAACGGCGCCGGAACAGCCCCGGGGATACGGATGGAGATCGGGACCGGCGTCGTCTACGCGATGCCCGGTGTGCCGTTCGAGATGAACGACATGTTCACCGCCAGCGTGCTGCCCGACATCCTGCGCCGGGCCGGGCAGCCCGCGGTGGTCGTCCACCGGGTGCTGCGCACGGCGGGCATGTGGGAGTCGGCCGTCGCCGAGGCCCTCGCGGACGAGGTCGACCGGCTTGCCCCGATCGGCAATCCGCGCATCGCGTTCCTGGCCAGCGGTGGCCAGACCCGGGTGCGTATCACGGCCCGGGCCCGGGATCGGGCCGAGGCCGAGATGCTGATCGCACCGGTGGAGACCGCGGCCCGGACCGCGCTGGGCGCCGGGGTGTACGGCGGTGCGGACGACTCCCTCGAAGGCGTGGTCCTGGGGCTGCTGGTCCAGCGGTCGGCGACGCTGGCCGTCGCGGAGTCCATCACCGGGGGGCTGCTCGCCGGGCGGCTGACCGACGTCCCCGGTGCGAGCGCCGCGTTCCGTGGCGGCATCGTCTCCTACGCCACGGAGGTCAAGGCGTCGGCGCTCGGTGTCGATGAGGGTCTGTTGGCCGCCGGGGGCGCGGTGTCGTCGAGGACGGCCGCCGCGATGGCGGCGGGGGTCCGGTCTCGGCTGGGCGCCACCTACGGGTTGTCCACCACGGGAGTCGCGGGCCCGCGGCCGCAGGAGGACAAACCGGTCGGCACGCTGCATATCGGCCTGGCCGGACCGGATGGCACCGTCACCCGGTCGGTACGGCTGCCCGGGGACCGGCCGCGCATCCGCACCTACGCGGTGGTGTCCGCGCTGGACCTGGTGCGTCGGCTGCTCGCCGGGCTGCCGAGCAGCGAGATGACCACAACCGGCGACGGCGCGCCCTGACGCGCGAGACTAATCGCCGGACCTGAGGTGCTTACACAGTTACAGTCCCATCAACGAGGGCCCGATGGTTGCGGTGGTGGGTATACGGTGAACGCATCCCGCGGACGAAGGAGGAGGCTCGATGGTCCTGCTCCGACGCATGCTCGGCGAGGCGTTGCGCCGCCGCCGTCAGGATCAGCACCGCACGCTTCGGGAGGTGTCGTCGGCGGCACGGGTGTCGCTCGGCTACCTCTCGGAAGTTGAGCGTGGGCAGAAGGAGGCCAGCTCCGAGCTGCTTGCCGCCATCTGTGACGCACTGGGAGTACGGCTTGCGGACCTGCTGCGCGAGGTGAGTGAGGATCTCGAGCTCGCCGAGCTGGCGGTGCCCGCGCGGGTCGGCGCGCCCACCGTGGTGGTTCCCGCCCGCGCCGCGGTCGTCGACCGGGCGGCCTGAGTTGGGCGTCCGGCGTCTTCCGGCGTCCCGCCGCGTCGGCTGTCCCGTTCACGTGTCCCGTTCACGTTCGGGGTCTGCTCCGTTCATGACGTGCGCTCCGTTCATGATGTAGGTCTCGATGAGGTAGGTCTCGGTAGGTGTCTCGTTCGCGATGTCGGGCTGTGCTGGGCGCTGGGGCGTTCTGGACGCATACGGATCTCTTCACGGGGCACGCCGCAGGGAGCAGATGTCTCCGGCGTGAGAGGGGTCGAGTATGAGCGCCATCCGCAGCCCGTTGTCCGACGGGGCACGAAGCGTCACCGGTGAGGCCCTCCAGGGCACGTTGATCGACCTGATCGACCTGTCCCTGTCCGCCAAGCAGCTGCACTGGAACGTCACCGGGCGCACCTTCCGCAGTGTGCATCGCCAACTCGACGAGGTCGTCGACCTGGCGCGTCGTTACGCGGACGCCACCGCCGAACGTGCCGTCGCGATCGGGGTCAACCCGGACGGTCAGTCCTCGACGGTCGCCCGAGGCACCCACCTGCCGGGAGTGGAGGTGGGGTACATCCCGGATGAGAAGGTGATCCGGCAGACGACCGAGGTCCTCGCCGGGGTGGTCACGAGGATGCGTACCCGCATGGACGCGACCGAGAAGGCCGACCCGGTCACCCAGAACCTGATCATCGAGATCGTCCACGACCTGGAGGAGCAGCACTGGATGTTCCAGGCGATGGTGTGAGTCCCGCGCCGGGGGCGGTTTGCCCTCCCCCGAAAGGGCCCTCCCCCGAAAGGGGTTGTCTGGTGGCGGGTGGCGGACCCCTCTGCGACTCTCCCGAGATAGTTCTCGTGGCGCAGGTTGGTGTCGATCGTCGTTCCCGGGCGGGCTCCCGGGCATGGCCCGCAGGGAAAGAAGATCGCGTGAATACCCCCGCGTGGCCGGAGGACGATGACGGCTGGTCGGAGTGCCGGCTGGTCCAGGTGTGCAAGAGCTGTAACGGGTTGGGCGAGCTGCTGGTGGTCTTCGCCACCGCGCGCGGCGGCTTTGTGCCGGCCTGCCGGGCATGTCTGGTCTGCGCGGGACGCGGCCGCACGGCGCTGCAGCCGCCCGTCTGAGTCCGCCGCGGGGTAACCGCCGCGGCTCCGGCGTGCGACGATCGATGTATGGCGAATGTCGTCCGCAAGATCTACCGCTATCTGTCGGCCTCGGCGAACCGGAAGTTCGACGAGAAGGCCGACCCGCGGGTGCAGATCGACCAGGCCATCGCGGAGGCCCGGCAGCAGCACGAGGCGCTGGTCCAGCAGGCGGCGCTTGTCGTGGGTAACCAGCGTCAGCTGGAGATGCGCATGGCACGCCAGGTGGACGAGGTCGCGAACCTCACCGAGTCCGCCCGGTCCTCGTTGCTGCTGGCTGACAACGCGCGAGCGGCCGGCGATCTGGCCACCGCGGCCGGCTACGAGGAGACGGCCCAGGCGTTCGCCAGCCAGCTGGTCTCGGCGGAGGCATCGCTGGAGGACCTGAAGAACCTGCACCGCCAGGCCGCCGCGTCCGCCCAGCAGGCCCGGACCGCGGTCGAGGACAACACCGTGCGGATGCAGCGCCATCTCGCCGAGCGTGCTCGCCTGCTGACACAGATCGAGCACGCCGCCATGCAGGAGCAGATGACCAAGGCGATGGAGGGGATGTCCTCGCTCGCCCCGGCGGGGGACACGCCCACCCTCGGGGAGATCCGGGACAAGGTCGAGCAGCGCTACGCGGTCGCTCTCGGGCGCCATGAACTCGCCTCCCAGGGGATGGAGGCGCGGATGATCGAGGTGCGGCGCGCGACCATGGACGCCCGGGCCTCCTCCCGCCTCGCCGAGCTGCGCGGTGACATGGCGGCCGGGGGCCAGCTTCCCGCTGGCGCGGGCGGTTCCGCGGCGTCATCCGGTCCCGCGGCGCCGCCTGGTTCCGCGGCGTCATCCGGTTCCGCGGCGTCATCCGGTTCCGCGGTCAAGCCCACCGGCGGTGGGACGCCGTGAGTCGGAAGGCGGGACCGGCCGTGACCGGCTGGCCGGGGTGGGAC